>BQIU01000022.1 GCA_021603905.1 Nitrospirales bacterium | reverse complement strand
TTTACTTGCTATAGGGCGTATGCTATCATTTTTTAAGGGTTTTTTTGACTTTAGTACGTAAATCCTTCTATGGGACATTATTGGGTCAGATGGATGCTGACCAGCATTGTGATATTGATGGGCATATTTATTGTCCATCGAGTGGTTACGCATATGGAGGAGCGGGCCAGCCAGGCTTCTGTTCAGACGACAGAAGCCTCACCAGCTGATGCATGGATCGACGGATTTACGTATCGGCAAACTCAGTCTGGAAAGACCAAGTGGAAAGTCGCGGCGGAGCGTGCGCAAGTATTTGAGTCTGAGCATCGGGCGAATCTGGAAACTGTCCACGTCGAGCTTCTTGGAAATCAATCAGATAAACAAGAAATGACCGTGGATGCCGAAAAGGGTACGATTGACACTGCCACAAATAACTTTGATTTGGATAATGAAAAAGAGATGATGGCCGTTCATCTTGCTAGTGGATATACTATTTACTCAACTCATCTGACGTGGATTGAAGCGTCTCGAAAGATTACGACTCAAACGCCTGTGGTCATTCGTGGGCATGGTCTTACCATCACTGGAATAGGACTTGTCGGGACGATTGATAACGAAGAGTTTAAAGTCTTGCAAGATGTTCAGGTAGAGGTGTCATCATAACAACGATGAGGGTTTGCTGTTGCTGCCTTTTGGTTGTGCTCTGGATAGGCACCGTAACCCCGAGGCTACTTTTCGCACAAGAAAGCGAAGAGACACATATTCAGTCTGATACGATGACTGCTCAGAGTAAAGAGCGGCGAGCGATATTCAGAGGAAATGTTGTGTTGACTCAGGGCGAATTAGTGGTTCATTCAGACTTGATGATTATATGGTGGAAACCTTCGCCCGAAACCTCTGAAGGGCCACAGACTGAGGAGCAAGAGGGTTCAAAAAGCCAAAATAAAATTGAGAAGATGGTGGCCAAAGGGAATGTCGTTATTATCAAACCAACAGGAAGAGCCACAAGCCGTCAGGCTGTCTACTTTAAAGATGAAGAGAAACTTGTGTTAACGGGCTCCCCGATTGCCTGGCAAGATGGGACACGAGTCAGTGGCTCAAAAATGACGATGTATCTGAAGGAAGATCGGAGCGAAGTCGAAGGGGGAACGCGTGTAATCATGAAAGATGAGGAAGGTGCTTAAGTGTGCACGAGAGCAGTTAGTTTGTGATGACGGTTGATACGCAGAAAAAACCTCGGCACCGAATACTGGCAGAGGGACTTCGGAAAAGTTTTAAAGGGCGGGAGGTGGTTCAGGGTGTCAGCCTTGACTTAGAAGCCGGAGAAATTGTTGGGTTGTTAGGCCCCAATGGTGCCGGCAAGACAACCATCTTTGATATGGTGGTTGGTTTATGTCAGCCGGATCACGGGACCATAATGCTTAACCGTAAGGCCATCACTCAATTGCCGATGTATCAGCGAGCCCGACGTGGTATTGGCTATTTACCACAGGAGGCCTCAATTTTTCGTCGATTATCTGTTGAAGAGAATATTCTGGCAGTCTTAGAAACATTGAGATTTAGCAAGCAGGAGCGATATCAACGATTAGATGAATTGCTCAACGAGCTCTCGCTTATGCCTTTGAGAAAAAGTAGTGCGTATGCGCTTTCAGGTGGAGAACGGCGGCGATTGGAGATCACTCGAGCGTTGGCCATGGAGCCTCGATTCTTACTGCTGGATGAGCCCTTTGCAGGAATCGATCCGATTGCGGTCGGGGATATTCAGGATATTATTACTTCACTCAAGAACAAACATATAGGAATATTAATCACCGATCACAATGTTCAAGAGACATTATCAATAACGGATCGGGCATACATTATTAATGAGGGAACGATATTGGAGGCAGGTACACCTGCCACCATCGTGTCGAGCGAAAAGGCGAGAGCCGTGTATCTTGGCGAGCGGTTTAGGCTCTGATGGACTTATTGTTCTGGAGACTTTATGTTTGCCAGTTGCTACTATGCTGTGTTACCGAATGGTTTGAATAGCTGTTACATTGACAGTGAGAAACGTTTGCATATTCTGAATGACCCCTATGAGTTACTCTGAATATGACAAGAATGTGTCGATTCCGAAGACTTCCCGTATTGACGATTTGGTTTGGCTTTTTTGAGTAAAGGCGAATCTTTATGGATCTTCGATTAGATCTTCGACTTAGTCAGAAGTTGGTGATGACTCCCCAGCTTCAGCAGGCCATTAAGCTTTTGCAGCTGTCTCGCTTGGAGCTACAACAAACCCTGTCCCAACATTTGGTTGAGAATCCGTTACTAGAAGACTTGACGAATGAGGTGCAAGATGAAGAAATTGCTCAGAGTGAAGAGGGAACGCTTGAAGTCAAGGACTCTGGCCAGGAAGGAGAGAGTGTCGCTGAGGGAAGTGAGCCTGAGCCAGAGAAGGATGTTGAGCCTCTGACATCGGAAGAGTGGGATAGTGTCTTGGATGGCGATTGGCGATCTGGGCCAATGGAACAGACGGCTGCTTCAGATGATGACTTTCCATCATATGAGCAGACACTGGCCAAGCCAACTTCTCTTGAAGAACATTTGGAATGGCAATTACGGCTGTCTTCACTTGAAGGCAAAGATCGAATCATTGGTCGAACGATTGTCGGCAATCTTGAGGAAAATGGGTATCTCAGCGTTCCGATTGAAGAAATCGCTGAAGATAGTCATGCCACTGTCGATGAGGTGGAATCCGTTCTCCGTCAAGTTCAAACTTTCGATCCACCAGGAGTCGCGGCTCGTGACTTGCGAGAGTGCTTGCTGATTCAGTTGGGCTACTTGGCTTGTGATCCCATTGGTATCGGTAGTTATCTTCACTCTCATAGTAAAACTGATCTCGTGGCCGCAGTAGTTTCTGAGCATTTACCAGACTTACAAAAGAAACGCTACTCCAATATCTCAAAAGCCTTAGGGGTTCCTGTTGAAGACATTTATGAAGCCGTTCGAGTGATCGAATGTTTAGAACCGAAGCCTGGACGTCCCTTTTCGACTGATAGTAATTCCACCATTATTCCAGATGTGTATGTCATGAAACATGAGGGAGAATGGGTGGTGTTGTTGAATGAAGATGGGCTTCCTCGACTACGGGTCAGTCCGTATTATCGGCGATTGATGACCAATCAATCGGAAGGCCAAGAGTCAACCAAGACCTACCTGGAAGAAAAACTTCGGGGAGCTCAATGGATCATTCGAAGTATTGATCAACGAAATAAAACTATTGTGAAAGTTGTGACGAGTCTCGTGAAGTTTCAAGAAGCCTTTTTGGAAAAAGGTATTCAACATCTACGCCCTCTTGTACTCAAGCAGGTTGCTGAGGATGTGGGAATGCATGAATCGACAATTAGCCGCGTGACCACGAATAAGTACATGCATTGTCCTCAAGGCATTCTCGAATTAAAGTACTTTTTTAATGCCGGCATTCAGCGGACTGATATGCATGGCGAAGAAATGTCTTCTGTGACGGTACGGGAAATGATTCGGGAGATGGTGGCTCAAGAAGATGCCACACGTCCATTGAAAGATCAAGAGATTGTCTCGCGTTTGCGAACAAAAGATATAATTATTGCTCGACGTACTGTGGCAAAATATCGAGCCGAGCTACATATTGCTTCGGCAAGTCAACGTAAACGGATCCCGTCATAAACCTTCTGCGAGACACCACTTACATTCATTGTGATACGCGGTGAAGTGCGTGAGACGAGAAGAAATCTTGAATTTCTGCAAAGCCATATACCCATGATTCCCCTGCATCAACGAATGAAAAAGAGAGCCCATTCACTCGACGCATAGCGAACTACTTTATGTCGAACGACGATAAACCTGGTGGTTATTCTGAAGTGTTAGCGGCCCTTCGACTCGTGATCGTGACGGGGTCGTCTGGTTCTGGAAAAACCCAAGCGTTGAAATGCCTTGAGGACATTGGGTTTTTTTGTGTGGATAATCTTCCGCCTGCCTTGTTTCAAAAGTTCATTGAACTGTGTGCCGAGCGAGGGGGAGAAGTAAAAAATATCGGGTTAGGGATTGATATCCGAGAACGAGGATTTTTTTCAGACTTTTCAAGTAATCTAGAGCGTTTGAGAAATCATGGTTATCAAATTGAGCTGTTGTTCCTTGAAGCCCAAGACGAGATTCTTGTCCGTCGTTTTTCCGAGTCTCGAAGACCGCATCCCCTACTTCCTCAGCAGCCAGTCATTGAAGGCATTCTTCTTGAACGGGAACGTCTTCAAACATTACGCGAGCAAGCCGATCGAATCGTCGATACATCAGAATTTTCAATCCACGATCTGAAGCAATGGGTTGGACGTCAATATCAAGAACGAAGCCAAACAGAAAAAATGAAGGTGACGCTGCAAACCTTCGGCTACAAACATGGCGTTCCTTATAATGTGGATATGGTTTTTGATGTTCGATTTTTACGGAATCCGTACTTTGTTCCAAGTCTTCAAGCTCTCACCGGAGAGGAAAAAGAGGTCCAAAAGTATGTGTTAGAGACCGTAGAAGCGCAGTCGTTTCTGCAACACATGCAAGGGTTATTCTCCTTTTTACTCCCGCTCTTTGAACGTGAACAACGGAGTTATTTAACGATTGCCATTGGCTGTACGGGAGGCCGGCATCGGTCGGTCGTGATGGCGATCCAGTTATGTGAGATGCTGGAGAAATTGGGCTATAAGGCTTTATTGCGCCATCGAGAGATTGTGAGTACCTCGACCGAAACAGAAAAAGTTTGATGCTTCTCATTCATGACATCTCAAGACTTTCCTCCGCATTCTTGGAGAAATAGTGAAGATTTCACCTTTTTCTTTTCGTTTTTGAGTTTACCTTTCCTATTCTATAATCCTGCGCGTTTCCTACCTCTCAGGCAGCCTTGACTCTCAAACTCTTTTCTGGCTATTTCTGAATCTCATGCAGCGTCAAGCATTCGGCTCAGGCTATTCGTCTTCATTGCTGATTTATGGCGTTTCACATAACTTCCAATGTCTGGCGCAGTATCACGCTGTCTTGTCTACCTCTAATCAACACCTTAGGGGGGAGAACCGGGCTCTAAGCTCAATGCCTATTTGGCTCTGTGTTAGGTATACAATGATCGTAGCCAAGGCGACTTTGAGTTGAACCCTCAGTGGCAGAACGGCATTCAACGTCAGTTGCCATTGTGGAGGCATAGGGCTACGAAATAATCGTTGCTCAGGTCACCTCTGGGAAGTAATTGTGGCCGTCCTTTCTTGGCTGTTTTGAAAGTAGGAGTCTTTAGTTTCCGTCGAGTGTGCTGAGGGTGAAGATTCCAATATGTTCTCAGTTGAGAGCACGACACATCATCGAACAATAAGTATTTTATACTGGGACGCAGGATGCCAAGTTTTTTTACAAAGAAGTACCGAAAGCCCATTCAGCCGTTTTGGGAAAGGCTATACAAGAAAATTCGAACGTCTTCGCACTACTTAGGGTTGGATATCGGATCTCGTCTGATCAAAATCGTACAACTGAAACATCACTCAGGTGAGTGGCACCTATCTGATGTTCGAGTAAAAAATGTCTCGATTGAAACGGATACCTCGATAGACAACAATGAGGAATATGATGTTGTGGGGGTGTTGAGACGTCTGGTTATGGATATGGGTATTGAAGGAGAAAATGTCGCAATTTCTATCTCAGGGCCTTCGGTCATCATGAAGCCGATAGAGATGCCTTGCATGTCTAAAGAAGAACTTGAGGGGCATCTTGAGTGGGAGGTGGAACGATATTTACCCTATGAGCGTGAGGATGTGTATTGGGACTATTATGTCCCTCAGAGGCCTCAACTGGATTACGCATCGTCAATGCAGGTTTATCTTGTGGCAGCCAAAAAGAACATTGTTGATCAGCGGGTTGCGTTGGTCAGGCAAGCAGGCTTGTGCCCAGTCGTCGTCGATATTGATTGTGTGGCTTTAGCGAATATGTATACGTTACATGAGCAAGTATGTGAGCAAACGCCAGAACTATTGATAAACGTGAGTCCCAGCGGTCTGAATATGATCACGGTAGGAGGGCCAGAGCACTTTTCAATGCGAGATGCGGCTCTTGGAGGAGAATGGCCTTATGTTCTTTTCCATGAAGGAGGTTCTCAACGTGTGAGAGCTGATGGGACGAGGAATAATGAACAGGTTGGAGGGAAAACAGACATTGATGAACTTTTGGAAGAGGTCTATAGAGATATCCTTTATGAAGTTCGACGAGCTATAGACGATTGTCATTCGTACGAGAACAGTCAGGCGATTCAACAGATATGGTTGTGTGGAGGATACGCTCACCTTCCTGGGCTTGGCGCACGCCTGTCTTCGCAATTACACGTGCCTGTCAATATAATTAACCCTTTTCACCATCTCAACAAGACTGCCATTGCTGATCGAGAGAAAATAGTAGACTCTCACTTTTCTGTCGCAGCGGTGGCGGTCGGATTAGCCTTACGATGCAGCAAAGATCAATGATTACGATTAATTTATTGCCTCGTCGTCCTTTGCCAATGCATCGAGAGTCCGTAGACTTATACCGGCCATTAGTTTTAGGGATTCTGGCCGTGCTGTTGAGTGGAACTGTTTGTTGGGGTTGGGGCAGCTCTTTGCTTGAACGGCGGGATTTGATGCGACAAAAGAAAAACTTCAAGGAGCAAATGCTATCAAGCATGATCGCGAACACGCAATATGGAGAGAAGTTTTTGGAGGCGCAAGATCGCCAAGGCCGATTGATGGCTCATGCTCAATTTTTAGCGAAGAATAATAAGCAACGGAATCTTCCGATTCTCATTTTAGATGAAATTAGTCGAAGTCTAGAGTCGTTAGATCTATGGCTTCTAGCCTTATCGATAGAAGGAAATGATGTATCCATAGAAGGGAACGCCTTGTCTCACAAAGCCGTAGGACAATTTATCCAAAGCCTTGAGGAGTCAACAATGTTTGGACGTCTGGTCCGAATGGAAACTCAACCTCATACACTTCATGAAAATCATGTTACGCAGAAATTTTCTCTCCAATTTACAACGCAAGGGCCAGAGCTATGATGACGAATTGCTTCAACGCAGTACCGCCTGCCCAACGTCTTATGTTGTGCCTTGTGGTAATTGGATTCATCTGGGCAGGGTTTTATGCCATGGTGTGGCAGCCGACCACAAATGAAATTGAGGCATTACATGCCAATGTCATGTATCTGGAGCAGGAAATTGAACGTCGGAAGGGTCATGTCTCTGAATTGGATAAAAAAACATCAATCGATGTCAGTCCAGAGATGATGCTGGGGAAGGTTGTGTCTTCGAATGGACAGATCCTCCGTCCCAGGAAAGACGTGATGGAAATTACAGAGAGTTTTGGGTTATCACTGACATTTTGGATGCCTGATAGAAGAGAGAGAGGTTCTGAAAATTTTGAGGAACAACCCTTAGCGATGCGAGGAAGGGTTGAAGGAGGCTACCATCGTATTGCTGAGAGCCTTGCGACAATTCTTCAATTACCCTGGGTCGTAGAACTCAATCACATACGCTTGCATGTGTTGAGAGAAGAGGGGAGGGGGGAGCCAGTACTGTCAGCAGACTTTCAACTGCAAGGGCTTGCTCCTGTACCACTACAGGATTCAAGCCAGGTGATAGGCAATCAATTGTAAGGAGTCTACTTGTTGAGCTATCTGTGGATGAAGAAATATTCCTCTTGTCGGCGATATTGTGTTGATGGAGAATGCAGACGACCCAATTATGGCCATAGAGTTATGTGGCTGTGCTTGGGGGCGGGTGCTCTCATGCTTAGCGTTAGTTGGGACCAGGTGGAGGCCAAGGACTTATTTCTTGAAGATGTTAGCCGATTGCATGGGTATCGCTATGTCTCAGAAGGTCGGCGTGATCCATTTCGGACGATTGCGGATCCGGCAAGGCCGACGATGCTCTCTGAATCTGATATAAGTACCCCCTCTTTGCCAGGGGCTCAGTGGAACCTTCTCGGAATCATATCTGGCGTGACGGGTCAGCACGCTATGCTTCAGAATTCTCATGGAATTCGATATCTTGTGTCTCTTGGTGATATTCTCCCTGATGAACATATTCGGGTTGCACGTCTCACCAATACGACGGTGACGCTAGAAACATTGGGCAACAAGAACACGGCGGAATTTCCAAAAGGCAGGGTACAGCCACAATTCTTCGAGTTGACGTTTAAAAATGGTCGATAGGCTATAGTTGCTAAATGCTCGGTCATATGAATTTTCGTGGTCAAGGTTGGCTGGAATTTGACCATCTCTGAAAAAAATAGTCCATGGATTGTTGTGTCAACAACTTCATGTAGATTAAGAAAAACCCATGGATTCCGTCTGCTCACATTCCAATCACCACTTGGAAGTTTCTTTGTTTCCCTATAGAATCCACCATGCGAGTAAATGTTGGACGTGCTGGTTTGACATTGACCGAAGTAACCGTCCAACGTCAACCTGCTTCTGTAACTGTGATTCTACGAGGTCAGGGGCCCATTCACTATCAGCCTGTTGCGATTCACAGGTCTCAATTGGCTCTAGATCTTTCTGACAGCTTTTCGTCATTGAAATTTGATAAGCTTCAAGTCGGACATCGTTTGCTCAAAGACATACGCATAGAACAATATACTCAAAAACTTCGGCTTGTCTTTGCCTTGGCAGCACGGGTTAGGTATGCCATTAAAGTTAGTGGAAATGTTCTCGCGATACAATTCAAGTGATAATAAACAGTTAAGAACATTTTATGTGAGAAGGTGGACGCTATGTTGCGGTATTTAAATGCTGGGGAGTCTCATGGGCGATGTTTGATGGCGGTCTTAGAAGGGGTCCCCGCCGGACTGCCCCTAACGGCAGAAGATATTGATGTGGACCTCGTTCGGCGACAAGGTGGCTATGGACGTGGTGGTCGAATGAGGATTGAAAAAGATCGTATCGAGTTTTCCTGTGGTGTACGAAAGGGGAAAACTCTTGGCAATCCGTTGGGCCTGACGATCGAGAATAAGGACTGGAAAAATTGGGTGGACATCATGGCGGCAGAGCCAGGACCTCCAGTTACAGAACGAGTGGTAACCCGCCCCCGTCCAGGACATGCCGATTTGGTCGGTGCGATTAAGTACGGACATCGGGATATTCGTAATGTATTGGAAAAGGCTAGTGCCCGCGAAACAGCGATTCGAGTCGCGATAGGTGGAGTTGCAAAAGCGTTGCTTGCACAATTTGATATGAGAGTGGTGAGTTATACCACCGAAATTGGACGAGTAAAGGCCCCGATTGCTGCTGATCCTTTAAGTGCGTATGAACAGGCTGAACTGTCACAAGTGCGCTGTCACGATTCTGTTGCTGGTGATAAAATGATCGAACTGATCCGGTCGGCGAAACATAAGGGAGATTCTCTTGGCGGAGTGTTTGAGGTTGTGGTGACCAATCCTCCTATAGGATTGGGAACCTATGCGCAATGGGATCGAAGGCTCACGGCTCGTTTGGCGATGGCGGCTATGAGTATTCAAGCGATGAAAGGTGTAGAAATTGGGATGGGTTTTGAGGCTGCGAGAAGCTTTGGATCTGAAGTCCATGATGATATTTATCCTGGCGACGAGGGGCAAACGTTTCTTCGAAAAACGAATAATGCTGGCGGGCTGGAAGGCGGCATTACTAATGGCCAGTCAATCGTCCTGAGAGTCGCAATGAAACCGATTGCCACGCTCTATTCTCCCAAACATAGTGTTGATATCCAAACCAAAGAACCGTTTGAGGCCACGGTCGAACGTTCTGACATTTGTACCGTCCCAGCAGCTGGGGTTGTCGGTGAGGCCGTCATTGCATTCGAAATGGCCAACGTGATGGTTGAAAAGTTCGGTGGCGATACTCTAGAAGAGATGAAGCGGAACTTTGATGCCTATCAAGAATATGTGAAGTCTTTCTAGCATCTGTGCATGTTACTTCTCTCTAATTTCTTCAAATCGTTCATTGCAGGATGTTGTCGTGCTCATCGATGATTATCATCTATGAATTTTTTTATATTCTTCTCGATTTAATGAAATGAAACAATCTCCTCGTCAGAATTCATCTAGACTGACCGTTCCCGTGGACTTGGGTCAACGGAGTTATCCCATTCATATTCAAGCAGGGTTACTCCATGACATTGGGGATTGTCTGCAGCAGTCAGGACTTTCCGGTCGCGTCGTCATCGTGACAAATTCAATCGTTCGGCAACTCTATGGAAGCATTGTCAATTCTTCTCTTAAGCGAAGAGAGTTTCGTCCCTTATTTATTGAAGTCCCTGATGGAGAACGTGCCAAAACGTTAGGTTGGGCATCCAAGATTATTGATCAGTTGGTCGCTCAGCGATTCGAACGCTCGGATATCCTTCTGGCGTTAGGTGGGGGGGTGGTTGGAGATATTGCCGGGTTTGCGGCTTCAATGTATGTACGAGGAATTCCTTTCATTCAGGTCGCTACTACATTAGTTGCCCAGGTAGATTCAAGTGTTGGAGGGAAAACAGGAGTCAATCATCGCTTAGGGAAAAATCTTATTGGTGCATTTTATCAGCCCAAAATGGTTCTGATGGATACTCAAACGCTTCGTACGTTACCGAAGCGAGAGTTAGTTGCAGGATTAGCTGAAGTGATTAAGTATGGAATGATTTATGACCGTCACTTTTTTCAGTATCTCGAAGACCATATTGAATCGATCTTAAAGCTCGAAACTCACCCGATTCAATATCTTATTAAGCGCTGTTGTGAAATTAAAGCTGACGTCGTTGCCAAAGATGAGCGGGAGTCAGGATTGCGACGAATTTTAAACTATGGCCATACGATTGGCCATGCTCTTGAATCGATGTCTGGCTATCGTAAGATGATTCATGGGGAAGCTGTAGGTATTGGAATGGTACAAGAAGCTGATCTTGCGTATTCGCTTGGGCTGTGTTCCTCCAAGGTTGTCACGCGGCAGCGAGAAATCGTGCAAAGAGCCGGTCTCTCATGGCAAATTCCCAAGATGAAATTTTCTGAACTTTGGACGGCTATGCAACATGACAAGAAAGTGGTTAATGGGAATATTCATTGTGTCGTTCCCAAGGCCATTGGTCGAGTTTCAGTTATTCCGTTAGAGCAAAAGTCTGTAAAAAAATGGTTTGCCCAAAGTCGGTAATGCTGCCTACTTGTTACTTTATAATCACCGTATTTATAACTCTGACGAGAGAGGGTTTCATGGATGGCGTGGGAGTGACAAATGGCTGGTAAACGACTGCAGACAATGGATTCTCTCAAACAGACGTTACGTGAACGAACACGGGAAGTCGAGGTGTTACACAGGATTAGCAGGTCGATTAGTAGTACCTTGGATCTCGAGTCTGTCTTGAGGCATATTGTGGAAGTCGTAGTGGAGGTGACGAAGGCTGATGCCTGTTTGCTCTATTTGTTGTCGGATCGACGTGACGAATTAATCTTACGGGCATCAAAAAAACCACATCCAAAGTTGATTGGTCGTGTGTCGATTGGGCTAGGCGAAGGGATTACCGGTTGGGTTGCGAGAGAAAATATGCGAGTCGTGATCCCCAAGAATGCTAGTGATGACCCACGATTTAAACTCTTTAATCGTCTGCCGGAAGATCGCTATCAGGCCTTTGTGTCTGTGCCGATTGAAAGCAAAGGTGTGGTGGTCGGTGTGATCAATGTGCAACACAATCGTGCCAAACGTTATAGCGACGAAGCCTTGACGCTTCTCTCTACCATTGCTCATCAAGTAGGGGGAGCCATTGATAATGCTCGATTGTATGAAGAAATGCAGTCTCGAGCGTTACAACTTGATACTCTATCTCAAGTATCTGAGACGGTTGCATCAAACCGATTGATTGACGAGGTTCTTCAACTCATTGTGACGACAACCGCACATATGACGAATTCAAAGATTTGCTCTATTATGCTCCTGGACAAACGTAACGGAGAACTTCGGATTGAAGCCACACAAAGTTTGAGTGAACGCTATCGTCGAAAACCGGTCTTAAAGATTGGGCAAAGTATGAGTGGACGTGCGATTAAAGAGCAGCAACCGGTCTATGTTCCTGATGTGAAAACCGAAAAGGATTACTTCTATAAAGATCTCGCGAAACAGGAAGGGCTCTGTTCGCTGGTCTCGGTTCCCATGATGATGAAAGATAAAGCCATTGGTGTGATAAATTGCTATACCTCGTCCGTCTATGAGTTTTCCATAGAAGAAATCAAATCTTTACAAGCTATTGCCAATCAAGCCGCGGTCGCTATTGCTCACACAAACGTGGTTGAAAAGTCATTTGAAATGCAGGAGGCCTTAGAGGTTCGAAAGCTTGTAGAACGTGCGAAAGGCTATATTATGCAATCAAGAAGCCTGTCAGAACCTGAGGCGTTTCAACTCATTCAGCGACAAAGTATGAATTTGCGAAAATCCATGCGAGAAATCGCAGAAGCCATTATTCTTTCGGAAGAACTTCAAGCGGCAACGAAAGCCTAATAAATGAATTCTGAATGAATCCTGTAAATACGAATATTGCTTTCTTGTGCTTGACACCTGAAGAGATTGGTTGCTACTTCTTAAGAAGATGAGGGCTATAGCCGTTTCAAATAACTTCCGATGTTTGAGACATAGAATTACGCTGTCTAGGCGACCTGTTATCATCAATTCAGGGGACAACCTCATGTCATCGTCGGTGGCCCATTCAACCCGATCAAGAGGTACGCAACAATCATCGCCTAGGCGACCTGTTATCATCAATTCAGGGGACAACCTCATGTCATCGTCGGTGGCCCATTCAATCCGATCAAGAGGCATGCAGCAACCGTCGCCTAGGCGACCTGTCATCATCTATTCAGGGAGACAACCTCATGTCATCGTTGGTGGCCCATTCAATCCGATCAAGAGGCATGCAGCAACCGTCGCCTAGGGCTGCCTTTCTAAATCAACTGGAAATTAATTGGATTCGCTATAGACGTGTGAGACAATGACGTCTCATCTTAGTCACAACATATCGTCGTAGGACAAGGGCGTCCTCACTCTAGTTGGAGTCGAGGACGTTTTTTTATGCAAACATTTCGAATTGCCATGGTGCAAATGAATCCCATTCTTGGAGACTTGGAGGGGAATACCCAATCAATTTGTCGGTGGTTAAAAGAGTCACGTAAAGCAAAGGCAGATGTGGTCGTGTTTCCAGAACTGGCAGTCACGGGATATCCGCCAGAAGATCTTTTGCTCAAATCAAGGTTTTTGTTTGACACGAATCGAATGATGGAGCGCATAGTCAGGCAAAGCCATGGACTGAGTGTCGTGGTGGGATGTCTGACGGGTAATAATATAAATGACGCGTTGGCGACACAGACTGTGCCGACAGCGTTCAGTCATCTTTACAATGCTGCGACCGTGATTGCCGATCGCCGTATTTACGGCACATACTGCAAGCGGTACCTGCCGAATTATGGGGTGTTTGATGAACGTCGATATTTTCATGCTGGCCATAAAATCCCCGTGTTTGTCATCAATGGAGTCGTGGTGGGTGTTAATATATGCGAGGATATCTGGTACCCAGATGGTCCCTCGCGTGTGCAGGCTTTGGTCGGCGGCGCTGACCTGATCCTCAATATTAATGCTTCTCCGTTTCAATCCGGTAAGGGGCATCATCGTGAGAGAATGCTGGCTGCCCGTGCTCGCCAAAACGGTATTCCGGTGAGTTATACCAATATGGTTGGAGGGCAAGATGAACTAGTGTTTGACGGAAATAGTATGATCGTCAATGAAAAGGGTGAGGTTATCGTTCGAGGCAAGGCATTTGAAGAAGACTTTCTTGTAACTGATCTTCGTCTTGGGATTTCTAACGTCTCTCATTCATCTGTCAAGGCTAAAGCACGAGCGACCAAAAAATTTGGAAAACAAGTTGAGCGGATCGTCGTCTCGACTGCCACACATTTTGCTACAAGAAAAATGCTTGAGTCCAGATCAGCTCCGATACTCGAGCCGCTTGAAGAAGTCTATCGAGCACTGGTGCTCGGTGTGCACGATTATGTACAAAAGAACCAGTTTACGAAGGTGCTGATTGGTATCAGTGGAGGAATCGATTCAGCGCTCACTGCCGTTATCGCACGTGATGCGCTTGGCTCAGAAAATGTTATTGGGGTCTTCATGCCTTCGTCCTATACGTCTCAGGCCAGTCGAGTCGATGCTCGGGCATTGGCCAAAGAGCTTGGAATGGAATTGCTCAATATTCCAATTAGCCGTCTGTTTCACTCATACCTTCGATTGCTTGATGGAGTATTTGAGGACAGACCACCGGATACGACAGAGGAAAATCTTCAGGCCAGAATTCGTGGGAACCTCCTAATGGCTCTGTCGAATAAGTTTGGCTACTTAGTCTTGACGACAGGAAATAAAAGTGAAATGAGTGTCGGCTATGCCACATTGTATGGTGATATGGCTGGAGGGTTTGCGGTCATCAAAGATGTTCCCAAGACCATGGTGTTTGAATTGTCGCGTTGGAGGAGCCTGTACGAGGGCGACACATTTGACCAACTGAGGATTCCTCAACGAATTCAAGATCGACCGCCAACAGCTGAACTCAAAGACAATCAATTGGATCAAGATACGTTGCCTCCTTATTCCGTTTTAGATGAGATTCTTAGAGCGTATGTTGAAGAAGACCTCTCCTCAGAAGAGATTGCGGCCCTTGGGTTCAAACTCCCACTGGTGAAAAAAGTCATTTCCATGGTTGATCGAAGTGAGTACAAACGTCGCCAAGCTCCGATAGGTATAAAGATTACTCCTCGAGCGTTAGGGAAAGATCGTCGGATGCCGATTACGAATCGATATCCACACTCATGAGTGCCAACATACAGGTTGAGTAAAAGTCAGAGTACACGGGACTATTTAAGATGAGTGATTTAACTGATACTCCTCTCCCTCAAACGAAACTCACAGATTCCTCAACATTTCCAGATCAGTCTGCTTTTCAACGACGGCGTGAAGACTTGCGAGCGCAACTTGTTGCCGGGGCCACTGGAGCGGCGATTGTGGAATGTCTGACCGATCTCGTTGATGAACAGTTGATCAGCCGATACCGAAATCTTATCCATCATGCTGGTCCGGACGCGGTGACTGACGTGCCGCAATGTTGTCTTGTAGCGGTAGGCGGCTATGGACGTCGAGAATTAGCTCCCCATTCGGATATTGACGTGATGGTCTTGTCAGACGCCTTGAGCAATTCTCAAGCAGTCTTGGATTTATCAAAAGGTCTCTTTCATCATTTGTGGGACTTAGGATTTCAGGTTGGACACAGCGTTCGTTCTATAGCTGAAGCGTTGTCCTTGGCAGATGAAGATTTGCCAGCGAAAACGGCATTAATGGAGTCGCGCTTTCTTGCCGGAAATTCTGTGGTGTTTCAAGATTTTCAAAACCGGTTTGTTCGCCGAAATTTGGGAAAACGGGTGTCCCAGTTTATTCAGCACAAGCTAGAAGAACGCCAGCGGGAATATTCAAAATTTGGAGAAACCGTATTTTTGCTCGAACCCAATATCAAGAAAAGTCAAGGCGGGTTACGCGACCTTCATCTCTTGCAGTGGGTTGGAATGGCCAAATATCAAGCAGCCACTATTCAAGAGCTCACCAATTGTGGCGCTCTTGCACGGAAAGACGCTATGGCGATACAAGAAGCTCGAGAGTTCTTGTGGCGCATTCGGTGTCTGATGCATTTTGAGACAGGGCGGGCACAAGATATTTTGACGTTTGAAGATCAAGAACGGCTAGCCAAAAATTTTGGTATGACTGATCAACCTCATCTGCTTGCGGTTGAACAGTTCATGCAGCAGTACTACCGTCATACCATGGGTCTCCATGAGCGATGTTTGCGGTTTATCGATCGGACCAGAGAGTTTCCTTTGTGGAAGCGATTATGGCATTCCATACCTTCACCGTTGCATGAAGGGTACTTTCTAAAGGTTGGAGATCGGTTAACGGTTCCATCTGAGAAACTCATGCAGGTTTTAGGGAATCCAGAATTACTCGTTCGGCTGTTTCGACTCAGCCAGGAACGTGGGTTGCCTGTCGAAAGCCAAACGATAGACGAATTGCATGATTACTTGGAAGATATTCCAAACGAAGAGTTTCATATTCCGTCGGTGAGTCGTATTTTTCGGGAAATTCTTTCTGAGACGGGGCGAGTCGCTCATACGCTGGCGGCGATGCATCGAGCCAAGCTTCTGGAAAAACTCGTTCCGGCATTTGCTCGCGTTCGTGGACTCATGCAATTCAATCAGTATCATAAATATACGGTTGACGAACATAGTCTTCTCGCTGTTCGGCAGGCCGAGTTGTTGGAGAAAGACCAGGGACCACTTGGGACAGTCTATGCGGAGATTAAACAAAAGGATCTTCTTCATCTGGCCGTCTTGCTTCATGATCTCGGAAAAGGAAAGACCGAAGACCATAGTGAGGTCGGGAAAACTATTGCGCAAAAGACATCTGAACGTCTGGGTTTGACGCACGAAGAGAGTCGAGTCTTGGAGTTTCTCGTCCATAAACATCTGTTAATGGCCCATATCGCGTTTCGTCGAGATATTCATGATGAGAAAGTCATTAAAAAGTTCGCTCGTGCCGTGAAAACGCCTGAAGTGTTACGGCAGTTTTTGATTTTGACGGTTGCGGATATTGCAGCAGTTGGACCTGATGTCATGAATAAATGGAAAGAGACGCTTTTAGTCGAATTATTCTCACACACGCATGCGACATTTTCTGGTCAGGGGGATTTCACGCTGGATGAGCAAGACGAGAGAGAACAAGTGCAAGAAGTCGAACGACAGCTTCATTTTCACGGACAGCCTCATGGTGCTGGAAAGCACAACGAGGAATTTGATCAACAATGGGTGCAAGAGCAACTCACACAGTTTCCGTCTCGTTACCGTTTGAGTACATCTCCAGACCGTATTGCATTACATCTTTCCGCTATTAAACGATTAACTCTTGATTCTCCGTTGGTGGAGACACAGTTTCATGAAGATCTAAATATTACGGAATATACTTTGGTGGCTTATGGTGGGAATAAACCTGGGATCTTTATGAACATGTCAGGAGTGCTAGCTGCGTTGGGCCTAGAAGTACTTGATGCACAAATTGTGACGAGGAAAGATGGTATTGTGGTCGATTCATTCTCTGTGAAAGACCCAGACTACGATGGTCGTCCCCCTTCCAGAAGGCTCGAGCGAGTCTGTCAGACGGCTATCACGGTGTTGAAGGGAGAAGAGACGGTTGAGCAAGTCTTTGCCAAAGGGAAACGAGTCGTCTTTGGTCGACCCTATCCGACAGGTCGCAATGAAACAGAAGTGCAAATCGACAATGAGAGCTCAGATCAGTATACAGTGATAGAGGTGTTTGCAGATGATAAACAAGGGCTTCTTTTTATCATCGCTCAGGCATTGGTCGGCCTGAACCTCTCCATTCATTCTGCTCGAATTGGCAAACGCTTGGACCAGGCTGCTGATATCTTTTATGTAACGACTGAAGGTGGAAAAATTGAAGATCAATTGGTGTGTGGACAGATAGAAGAAGCCATCCAAAAAACTGTTGATGCGTTTCTTGATGAAATAGGCACCTCACCTAGCGCTGAGAAGTGAAAGCCATAGTGTTGTTCGTAAAAGGTAATAATAGAGAGCCTAGTTGGAAAGTGTTTCTGTCTTGCGCTTATGGCTTCTTTCGAAGGCATGTCGGACAGCCTGAGCGAGATCATTAAATCGGTAAGGTTTGTTGAGAAAAACCGGAATCCCGATTGAAAGGGCTTTTTCCTCGTTAATAATGTGACTGAATCCGGTACAGAGAATAAGTGGGATCGTTGGACGGATCTGTAAAATGGCCTTTGCCAATTCTGTTCCTGTGCATTCGGGCATTGTCTGATCTGTGATCACTGCGTCAATCGTGTGTGGATTTTCTTGAAAGGCTGCAAGCGCCTCTCGGCTGTTCGTATAGGCTTGCACATGATAGCCAAGTGTTTCCAACATTATTTTCCCTGATTCAACAATCGAGGCTTCATCATCTATGAACAGAACCGTACCTTCGCCCTTGGGCATTTTTATGATGGTGTTGGGAGAAGGCCTCTCAAGAATTTCGACGGTTCGTGGAAAATGTATGACAAACGTTGTTCCTACTCCTGGTTTACTTTGAACCGAAATCATTCCTCCGTGATCAGTCACAATGCCATGGGTGACTGATAGTCCCATCCCGGTTCCTTCTCCTACATTCTTTGTGGTGAAAAATGGGTCAAAGATGCGAGAAAGAACTTCAGGTGAAATGCCATGGCCCGAATCCGTCATCGTGAAACGGACGTAACGACCGGGCACTATCCCAGGAGGAGGACTTGCCCCTGGCTGCTCGACCGTCACTTCGTTGAGTGTAACATGTAACGATCCACTTTTTTCTCGCATTGCGTATTCGGCGTTGGTGCCCAGATTCATCACCACTTGATGAATCTGGGTTGGATCGGCAAACACGGGGCCAGCAGTTGCCTCCAAGTCCTGATGTACTGCAATGGTCGAGGGGAGTGAGGCTCGAAGAAGTTTCAGCGCCTCCTCAACGATATCTTGAAGTTGGATTGGCTTTTTCCCTACATCTCCTTGCCGGCTGAAGGTGAGGATTTGTTGGACGAGATTCTTGGCACGATATCCCGCTTGCAGCACTTCTTGGAGATAGGAATCGTTCGGGTCGGGTTTCCCAGCTTTAGCAATTGCGAGTTCCGTAAAGCCAATGAGTGCCGTGAGAATGTTGTTGAAGTCATGGGCGATACCACCAGCTAAGGTCCCAATGGCTTCTAGCTTCTGCATTTGTCGCCGTTGTTCGTCTCGATTCCGCAGATGCTCTTCTGCTCTTCTTCGGTCTGTGATGTCCAGTGCATAAACATTCATATAGTTCGTTCCGTCAATCACAGCCAAAGTGAGAGAAAAGACGCGTCCGTGACAGATCATTTCTTTTCCTTTGGCGCTTCCATGATTAAACGCATCTTGAATAAGATTTTGCCATGGCTGTGGTTGCTGATTGCCATTCTCGAGGTTGAGAGCAGAGAGAAAGTCTGTTGCGGCTTTATTATGATAGGTGATCGATCCATCTCGCAGAACCCTGAGTACGGGGTTGGGATTTTCTTCAGGAAATCTGGCTAAAATTTTTATTTTTTCCTGTGATTGTGTCCGATCGATGAGTTGGCCTATTTGACTTCCGACGCTCTGCATTTGTTGAAGTAGAGCGTCGTCGGGTTGGTGTATATGAAAACTGAAAAATTCCATGACTCCATAAATTTCAGTTCCAAGCTGAATGGGAAAGGCAAAGGCCGCATGAAGATTTTCTTTGTCAGCAAATTTAGCTCTAGGAAAATTGGAGTCCTTGACTACATCAGGAATCCAAACAGCTTTACCGGTACTCCAGACTTTTCCAGGTAGGCCTTGTCCTTTGAGGAACCTCGTCTCCTTTGTTGTCGCACAGAATTCAGTGAACTGGTCTGGTGTGTGACACCAGAGTTCGATGCCCCGGAGGAAATTCTTTTGGGTATCGACCTGCCAGAGTATGCCGAGTTGCCAGCCTAAACTTTCACAGACTGCTCGAAGAATTTTAGGTGCAGCCTGCTCTATTGTTATTTGATCAGCAAGAATGCGAGCGACCTCGTATTGTGCTCTCAGACGTCGTTCTGCCATCTTCTCTTCTGTAAGGTCATGCACGAGACAGATGAAAATTCTACGTTGAGAAAACGTGACTTCCGTGACGGCAAGAGATAAGGGAAATGTTGTGCCATCCCGGCGTTCGGCTGTGACTTCCCGACGAGTGCCTAATCTAGAGCGTTCTCCCATAAGGAGATATGTCTTGATATGGTCTTGATGGTGTTCATTGTTAGGCTTTGGCAGCAAGGCCTTGAGGTTCTTCCCGATTATTTGGCGAGAGGGATATAAGAATATGTGCTCGGCTGTTGTATTAAATGTGTCAATCGTGCCTGTTTCGTCAGTCGTAATGATTCCTTCTCCAGCATGGGTAATTATGGCACGCGTATAGGCTTCACTCTCTTCCAGTCGTTTAATAATTGGATGGCTGATCCGGAAGAGTAGAAACCCGCCGAGTATGATGATACTGATGCCAGAAATTCCAGTGATAATGCCAGCATGAAGGAACGGTGTCCGAATCTCTTGGAGGTCAATTTTCGAAACGAGACCAAGCTGAAGCAGGGCAACAGGTTCATAAGCAGCCAGCACCATTTCTCCACGATAATCTGGGGCCACGATTGTTCCTGATTTCCCGGAGAGGGCGAGGCGCATGGGCTCGGCCAGCTTTCCTGAAAGTGGGAGAGGCTTAGGTTCATCCAAGTCAGAGTGCCGATGAGTCAAAAGCCAGACAATCTGGTCACCTACTTGCCGAGCCAACGTCATTTCACCAGTTTGACCAAACCCTTTATTGTACTTGTGAGCATCGATGATTTGGCTGAGTGTTGCCGCGGCCGAACCTTTTGGGTGAACCTGCTCACTGTACCGCTGATCAAACCGCGCCACGGCTTCCATTAGTCGTGCTTGTGCGTGAGTCACTTCTGCAAGCCTGATTCGCTCTTCCTCAAAAGCCGCATGATACAACAGCGTGATCGCAACGCTCGCTGAGGCCAGACAAGCCAAAGTCATGATCACAATGAGAAAAAAAACACGCTGAGGGGCAGTCCAATGCATAGGTTTTCGAGAAACGTATTTATCGTTCGACTATTCGAGGGCGGTAAAAGACAAATTGATTGAGATAGAGCCTATGCTATCTGTTCAAAGAGGCCATTATGTACGAAAGGTTGGTAGAGGAGAGAATCAGGGGAAAATCCTTCATTTAGAAAAAAGTATAAGGAGATAGTGTATTCAGTTTTATTAGGTTTTGCAAATATGTTCGAATAAGTCTATTAGTGAAGCATTGTCTAAGGTTTTTCAGCTTCAGAGCAGACTCAAAAGCTACTACTTCACAATTTTTAGAATTTACTCAAGAGCTTGAGAGATAAACCGTGTTGGTTATGCGTTTCTGTACTTGAACGCGTAGCGACTTTTGAGTGGTCGAATAGTCATGGATTTCGTTGACGCATAAGTCTCCCAGGTTCTAACTGTTCCAAGAGTTCCTTCTTTTTTCCAATCCGGCCAATTATAGCGAAACCAAACCGTCTCCATCTGAACGACATCGACTAATGCAGCGCAACTCACTATATTCAATGTGAACGGTTGAAATGTGCCCTCAGCAAAAAGTGCAAGCGTTGGAAGGGATGGGATTTCAAGATCCGCAGGAATGAGATGATTCTCTTGCACGTTCATGTTCAACACAATGATGCAACTACCAAGTTTCTCTTGAATGAGCTCAAGTTCATTCAGGAGTGCATGGTAATGACCGCAGCCTATAGCCGTTCGATTCTCTCTTGAGGGTTGAATATGTAATTGTGCTCTGGTTGTGTGAACGACTCGGCTAAAAACTAATTGCGTTCGCTATAGTTGCCAAAACTCAATGAGTACTGGAACAGAAGCTTCCGCAATGCGACGATCAAAATCTCAATCGGTAATCTCTGCAATCATCAGCGATACCATCGCAAGATTTGTAGGTGTTATGTTGGTGATTGTACGGTTGCATGAGCCTCAATGTCTTTGATGTCCGGTTGCATGAATTGTAAGGAATTTTTTAGTTTTTGCGAAGGCGGTTGAACGAGATGGGAAAAATGATGCTCCGTGACTTCCAGGACCCTCGATAAACCTTTGACGTTTAAGTCATGAAGTAATCGAAACTCTAATCGATGATCTTGAGCAAAAAATAAGGTCTCACATCGTTGAGAGGCAGGATTGTGGGAGAGGCCCAGAGAGCGACTTAACCGGCGTAATGGATCTGTGAGCAGTGGAAGGCGAAAATTTGAAGAGGGGAGAGCCCAGGGTAAGTCATAATTCATATACCGTGAAACAAGTGTGGCAAGAAAGGCATGACGGTTGTGGAATTCCGTGACGTGCGCTTCGAGGAGCCACGCTTGTGCCGCAGTGAGTGACGGTGTGCACAAGAGAACTAATGGTTGAGAGGTGCAGTGAATGAGAGAGGAAAAGGTGAGCGTGCCTTTGATGAAAGTGGGAACGCGCCAGGCGGGAATAGGTGATCCAATTTTCATGAGTATCCTCCAATAGCAAGTGTGTCGGAAAATGGGAAAACAGAAGTTTTGGGTTGTGTTGCACGTCTACACGCATATTCATGGTGCAGGAAATTCATGAAGTTGAGTTTGCTCAATGGAATCTTGTCAGCCTCAAAGATAGGGGAGGGCCAAGAGACAGCGAGGAGGAGAGTAGGAGCATGGGTGCGCCTCCTGGCCAGGAAAAAGAAATTTCCAATCCCCAGTGGAAGATGTTCGATATTGGGTGGTAATGGGTAGTCATGCATGAGTTGTTTTTATTGTGAATATGATAACGATTTTCAATATCATAGTATGATTGTATGATCCTGTCAAGTAGGTTGAAGTCTGCGGGATACCAATTTTGATGAAATTTTCGGTGATATTACCTAAATATATGAAATGATTGTGAGAAGTTGTTTCATCGAAGATGATAATGAGTTTCAATTTTAGTTATTTGTACCTAGGACTTTATATTGACTTTTATTCGAATTTCGCCGATAATGACTTTAGGTGAATCATTATATTAAATTTGAACAAAAACCTATCAAGGTTTCGATGGAATTATTCATGTGTACGAAGTAAAGGAGGCCGGACATGAAAGGCAAAAAAGGCGTTGTTGACCTATTAAACAAGATTTTAACGGAAGAACTGACGGTTATTAATCAATATTTTTTGCATTCAAGGATGTGTGAAAATTGGGGATTTGAACGTCTCGAGCACAAAGTTAAAGAACGCAGTTTCGGGGAAATGAAAGATGCCGATGAGATTATCCGGCATATTCTCTTCTTAGAAGGGTTGCCAAATGTGCAGCGTTTGGGAAAAGTCACAATCGGAGAGACGGTCCCTGAGCAGCTCAAGCTTGACCTTGTAAAAGAGAAGGAGATGGTTAAACTGCTGACAGAGGGAATTGAGCATTGTGTGAAAGTGGGTGATTACAACACTCGCCAGAAGCTCGAGGAAATGGTTGAAGATGAGGAAGAGCACGTTGATTGGATTGAAACTCAGCTAGAAACGATTAAGCAAGTTGGGCTTGAAAACTACTTGAGTGAACAAATGCATAAAGAAGGCTAATGCAGTCTTCATAGGTTTCTGCTGTTTGTCAGCAGCATGAGTGGGAAAAGGGGAAGCGCGAAAGCGCTTCCCCTTTTTTTTGTATCCACCATAAATTGAAAGAATTTTATTTGCTTTGAGTGAGCGGACGTGAGACTGTTTGATGCCTGGTGTCTCGAGCCCACGCCTGAGATGTAATAGCCATTCGACAGACCGTACATTTCCAGTAGGCTCCAGTTGGCGCGAGGCTTTCTTTTCCACAGCGAGGACAATGTTGAATGATCATGTAAACGATTCCTTTCTTGTTCCTCCCGAACCCACAAGAGAATGATCTGAATACTCCTCGGAATCTGGCTTGAGTGGTATACGATGGTGTGAGTTCAATGTATGCTTTTGTTCATGCTCAAGGCGTGCGGCGAAGAGAATCCGTCCGGTGTACGTCTGCATAAATTTTGTAATGACAATGTCGACAGTCTTTTGTACATACGCCCGTGCTTGATCCACGACCACCATCGTCCCATCGTCAAGATGGGCGACGCCTTGTCCGTCTAAGTCTCCTTCCTTATTGATAAAGACTCGTATCGTGTCGCCAGGTAAGACTGGAGGTTTGAGCTGGTAGGAGAGGCGATTGACGTTGAGGGTTTGGACGCCTTGAAGCGCCGCCACTTTAGAGAGGTTCCAGTCATTCGTGACAATTTTTCCTTGGGTATGTTGAGCGAGTTTGATCAGTTTATGATCGACTTCGGGAATATCCGGGAAATCTTGGTCTGTCACCTGAACCTCAATGTCGGAAATGGTTTGTAGGCGATGTAAAATTTCTAGACCCCGCTTGCCCCGTGCGCGTTTCCATGCTTGAGAAGAGTCAGCGACAGAATGTAATTCAAGAAGGACGAAGCGCGGGATGAGGACTGGTCCTTCCAGAAATCCAGTCTCATAAAGATCGAGAATTCTTCCGTCAATAATCGTGCTCGTATCGAGTATTTTTAAGGGAAGGGTGGTCTGTGCCCCGAGAGGCCAAAGTTCGCGGATGAGTCCCGGTGCGTCTTCCTGTATTCGGCTCCTGATAGAGTAGGTCAAGTAAGGACAGGCAAGCAGACTTGCGAGGGCCATGAACGACACAAGAGTTGATGATGTTGGAAATAGGAGGGTCGTTATCCAGATGAACATTGAAGCCAGCACCATTCCAATCCCAACACTTTGTGCTACATGAATGATACGGGAGGCGGGGAAGCGTAATGTCATAGACTCAATCGTGATAATGCCCAATCCAAGCATGCTTCCAGCAAGTCCCCACCATAGTGCGATGGTCCAGCTATGAGGATAATTCTGCCAACCGAAGGCGCTTCCAAGCAGAAATCCAAGAAGGACAAAAGGCAGGAAAAGATATGGCGACTGTAGGAGATACATTCGAAACAGCAGATGGTTCTTGGCTGTTTCAGGTGTAGGCCTGCTCATGGGGTCTTCATGGAGGTTGGATGAGGGTGGAGTTAACGGCTGCCTGGTTTGTGGACTTTTATAAATTAGCGATGTGTTCATGGTCTTAGCCCTTTCTGCTGAACGGTTTTTCGTCTGTCCAGGTGGGTGATTGAATCTGAAGGACTTATCGTTCCGTTTGATTAAATGATGCGGGATTCAATGGGAACGTCCAGTTTCGTTTGCATCGTGGGCACCGGACTTCAATGGCTGTCCCATCAGTCGAGAACCTGGCAAGTAACCGACCACATGTACATCGAATATCGTGGTCGGTTTCATGACTTACTATATCGTTTGAGTCTAATTTCCGAGATCGTTCTGGAAGCGAATCATGTTTCATGAATATTGCCGTCATTTTGTCTGTCTTTTGTCTTGTCTGTATTCATATTGTTGAACGTGCTGGTCATGATCAATAGTAAGTATTCCTGGACTGATTAACAGGTCAAAATGTCAGGAAAACATGTTCACCGTTCTACCTGCCTTAATAGCACAAGCCGGCGTTTATCCTTTTGGTTTTAGCCTCTGTTTTTGACATAGGGGACAGTCTTGACAGGTGAGTGAACGGGTACGGTCCGGAGTGATTCATCAGAAAAGAAATATTGCTCCATGAATTGTAAAATCATCGGATCAATCCCCGGAACCTCAAGCTGCTGTTGTAAGATGTTATTCACAGTGGTGATACAGCAGATTGGGAGTTTCGCCCCACGAAAGGGAAAGAGTTCATAGAAATTTCCCGTCAAGTGAGAGGGCGTGAGTACGGAAACCTTCCAATTGGGATGCCATAGCTGTAAGTGCGTAAACGCCTTGTGTACGAAATACTTGCGTTGGGTGTCGTGTTGTGAAAACATTCTGACTTCCCATCCATCAATTCGTCCAACGCGTGTTCGGTCACGAGGGTCATGAGGAGGAGGCGGCCATTGAGAAGAAATCCCTTCGAGTAGAGGTTTCATGGTTATGAGGCTCCTAAGATTGTGAGACCGGGTACTGAGTGAACGCTATGGCGAATCCAAATGTCTTCCAGGTGACTCATCCAACTATCGCTGCGTCATTAAGCACTTCAAAGTCTAGAAGGTTCATTGAATCGGCCATAGGAGGTGTTGAGCGTCTTCTGCGTACTGGAGGAAGACCCCTTTCTTTCCGAGAAGGATGCAGCTCAGTTTGAAGAGAAGACGGCGAATGAATAATGCATCCAGTACAGTCTTGTTGTTCTAGCTTATGCATAATGTCTGAGAGTAACCGTAGGCCTGCCTTGTCGATCATGCTTACGGGTTTCAGGCTCACGTAAAAATCACGAAAACCCATACGATACGCACGTCGAGCGGTAAAGGAAAACTCTTGGGCCGTTTCAGCATCAAACGCCCCGTGAATACTAATCGTGATAGTGTTATTTTCTAGGCGTTCAGAAATCATCTTGATCCCCTCTCTTGGTAGATCGTTCACTCAATAGCGTTGCTGGTGTTGTATGTATTCACGCAAAAATCGTTGTCTGCCCGCCCTCAAGAGTTCGTGATCTCAAGGGCGAACATGTCTTATGGGTTCATCTTGGTCGAGGTCTCTTCAGTCGCCGATGATTCCGTACTCTGTCCGGGCATGTTTGTGTTTCCCTTGTCAGCTGTGCCGGCATGAATGCCTGACTCAGATGCTTGAGGAGTCTCATTGCTTCCGTGAAGGGCCAAGCGTTTTCCACTTGTGCCGTCAATATGGACGTCTTTGACCTTTCCATCTGCGGCGACGACTTCAATTTCCCACATGAGTGGCCCATGTTCTTTTTCGAGCTCAGCTTTAATCACGGTGCCAGGCACCTCCTTGATGGCCGCTTGAACCGCTTGGTCAATGGGAATGTGTGCTGATTGAGCCATGTCGGATTTCACTTGTTCATGACTTTGAGCTGCGAGCGCAGTTCCGGAGGTGAGCATCATGATTCCCAGACTGATGAGTAGCGAGAGCCTACGTCTTATTGGTCGAGCGTGATTTGATGCATTCATGAAAATCTCCTCCTTATTGGAATGTGTGTATGGTGCAGTGACTTGGATGCCTGTGTTCTCTGTATCTGTTTCCAGGTCTCTTTGAAGAGAGCCTTTTCGTTGGGGAAACTCTTCATTGAGAACTTCAGGGAATCCCTGTGACGAAGTTCGAACGTGAAAATTGTTTCTTGCTGAGTTCCGTCTTGGAGCCATTGTATGAATCGATGCGCTTCTCCTGCTGTTATCATTGCGCATTCTCCGAATATGTGGCCTCATAGAGGATGATATCGCATGAACAGCCTTCGACCTTTTGATCAACCCACATGTACATGTGACCATCTTGATTCTCGTCGTACCAATAAAATAAAGGGTGTTCTTTGGTGTGGACGACGGTATTCCAGAATTCGTTGTACTCAGATACGATAATTTGGCGTGCCGTTTTATAGTCGATGACGCCATTTTGCATGAGCGAGTATTCGCGAAAGTACAGGCCTGCGATACTATTAACTTCCTCATTGACGAGGTACTCGTCTTCAGGTTCGATGGGTGGAGCGGCAGAGGCAATGGCGGTCAGGCTCCAGAGCAAAAAGAGGGGCACAATGAGAGAGCTGACTTTTCTCACTGATCTGCGTCTTCGCCGTGTTTTCCGTAATAGTGATATCATCGCGTTGTCCTTAAATGATATAGGTTATCATTATCAATTTCATAATACTTGTACGTGGCGCACTCGGCCATGTCAATTAAAAGGAAAAAACATGTTCAAATTCCAGAATCGCATACAGAATATAGAGAAATGGAATATGAGGAATTGTAGAAAATGAGGTGGACTTTATGAGTTTTGGACAAGGACCATGGCTGAACCCTTGGCAGGGTCGGATCATGATTGGCTGGTGGTTCGAGGGTCCTGGTATTCCGAATGTAAAGCTTTTTGTCGGGCTCGTTGTTCTCTGACGACCTGCAGTCTCCACAGCCACAGACCGCTCAGGCTCATGATGAAGATAGCTAGACCTGGAATGTTGAGGAGGGTCTTGTTGAATCCGAAGAAGTTGAGTTGATGAAATTGCTTGACGAGAAAATGAACTTGCCGCCATGTACTTTCATCCTCAAGAATTTTTCCTGTGTGACGGTCAAGGATGATCGTGGCGGGACCTGGTTCTCCAAAATTGATACGGATGGCTTCCAGGTTGATCGTCGTATTGTGAGGAACATACTGTTCCATGGTGACCTCCGTGATTTGAGAGTCTGCTTTGATGTATTGTCGGGCGATCATTCCAGCGTCCGTGGAAAGGGGTGAAAGGCGTTCGTTTGTGAGAGCATCGATGAGAATCGCTGATGGCGCCGGTTGGCCGGAGAGTCGAACTTCATACAACAATCGGCCAAAGTCCTGACGGAGAATGACTTCTTCTATCGTTCTGTCTGACGCAACGGCTTCATGGTTCAATTGGTTGAACAAATCGTCCAGGGAAACCTGTGCGGATGTTAACGGGGGAGCCGGTGCTATTCGGCCCACCCGTTCCTTGTATCCCTTATCCCAGTACGTGAATCGGGCATTAGCCCAAAGCAGCCCGGTGATGACCATAAACAACAGAAAACCAACGCATGATAGGCCGATGATTCGGTGAGCTTTCCGAGACCATCGCTCAGTTCTCCATAACATCGGATGGTGCTATTTTCGTTGCGATTCGGCAACATGGATGGTGAGCGTTGCTCGATGCCGAATCGCCTCATATGGTTGATCTTGAAATTTTCCTGGTGTCTTTTCCAGATTTACATAATCAATGACATACGTTCCTGGCCAGATCGGAGTAAAGTGTGTCACGCCTGAATCATTGGTCTCTAATTCTTTGCTCCATCCATTAGGCGCATAGGCGACCGGTTTCGCTTTGGCGAGTGGCTGTCCTTTAAAGATGACTTGAAATTCCATTTTCTCATTCACGGTCAGCGAGTCGGATGACTTGGATGAAGTTGGCTGACTGGGGACAATATCTAGCTGCAGGGTTTCGGTCGTCTGTGTGTGATGTTCTGACGACGCAGGGGGTGTTGCAATTGAAAATTGTGTGCGAGCATAAAACATCGGCTTATAGTGCATGCCGATACTGGGATAGGGCGTCCCGTCTCTTACGGGTTCGTCTTGATCAATCGCCATCAGATTGTACATGCCGGGATTGTTCAGTTTGACGGGTATTCGAAAGTAGTTGGTTTCTTGGGTTATCTCGAGGACACGCTTGTTTCCGTTCGGCTCAATCAGCCATGAGGTCAAACCGGCGCGTTCATCCAGTCGTCCTCCAGTCTGTTCTTTGAGTGATTCCTGATATTCCCCAAAGTAGGCTTTGACGATTGTCGGTTGATTTGGTGGAAGAGCCGATGGACTTTCAATCCAGACAAAATGTGCAGACGTATTGGTGGCTGAGAGCACGAGTCCTAGCAGCAATGCCGTAAAACCAGTGAAAGTTCTATATGTGTGTAGCATGATCGTCTCCTTCAGATTAGGTGAGAGTTAAAAATCAAGCGAGATGCCGCCATAGAACACTCTGGTTAACCCCGGAATAATTCCATTGACGAATGCCTGACGCCGAATTCGATACTTTTCATTGGTAATGTTGGTCACGCCCGCAAAGAGGTTCATGTCTCCTGCGAAGGTATTGGGAATGCCGAAGTCCAGTCGCAAATTGGTGACATGATAGGAGGGCAGTTGACCGTTGCTTCCGTCCGCAGTTTCTTGAACGGTATTGGCTGCATCGGCAAACTGTTCAGCCACAAAGGTTCCATCCATTTGGATTCTGGCCAGGCCCAGATCGGTGTCAACGGCATAGGAGACAGCCCAGTTAAAGAGCAATTCTGGTGCGCTGGGAAGTTCATTTCCCTTATTGGCCCCGGTTAAAAATTCGGTTTCGAGAAGTGTGGCATTAAAATTTGCGTTCAATCCATGCCATGGTCCTGCATTGATAGTCCCTTCGATTCCTCGATGTCTGGTTTTTTGCGCATTCGTAAGGACGCCGGCTTCTTCAATGATTTGGTTGTCGAAATTGATCCAAAAGCCGGTCCCTTCGATGAACACTAAATCACTGATGTTGGAGCGAAATCCCAGTTCATAGTTGTTGCTGGTTTCTACACCAAGATCATTGGCTGTTCCGGACGTGGGATCAGTGGCCTCACTAAACGTGGGAGGTTGAAAGTTTCTGGAGTAATTTCCAAAGACTTCAATGCCAAGAGGTAGGTGATATAAGAGTCCGATTCCACCAACAACTTCTTCGGTTGTTAAGCTGCCGCCTACGGCTCCTGTGCCTGCCCTCAATCCAACTTCTCGTTCTTGTGTGAACCGTTCAAAACGGATGCCGGGTGAAATAATCAGTCCTTTGATGGGTTCTAACTTGGCGGTGGTGAAAACTGTTCCTGCCAGAGTTGATAACTCAGCCTCTTGGTCGACGGTTCCATTTCGAGCATCAGGCGTTGTCCCAAGGCGGACAATGTCTTCTTGTTCTTCAAAATGGATTTTTCCGCCTCCAACGACGTTGATTCGACTATTTGGAGACCATTCCACGATGGGTCTAATTCCTACTACAAAGAAGTCACGGACAAATTGTGAATTCCCTGTTGCGGTGGCATCTGGGCCGTCGGCAATAAACCAATCACGTTGAAACGAATTGGTATAAGTCATGGCATCAAACTTCAGACTCTTGGATATCGGTTGAGTCAATCGAAAATAGCCAGAGTATCGACGTCCAAAGAACTCGTCATTCGATCGCTGACTCTGCTTTGGATCATCCTTGAACTGAGCGGCCGACAAGCCGCCAGGGGTATCCGACTCTTCGACATATCCGCTCAAGCGAAGATCGGCTTGTCCGCTATGACCAACGGGAAAGGTAAAGCGCACCGCCACGTCATTGAGTTGGATGTCGGTATTCTCCCGGACCAGCCTCCCGGTATTGTTGGTGTATTGAAATTGCACACCCGTTTCATTGAATGTGTTGCCATAGGAAACGGTTGAAGAAAATTGTTCGCCGGCGCGTATCGTTTCACGGATATTGATCTCTTGAGTCAGCGGAGGGCGGTATGTGATGTAATTAATGACACCGCCAACCGTGTTGGGTCCATATAAGGCCGATGCACCTCCTCTGAGGACTTCAATGTGTTCAATCTGCTCGATCGGGACATTAAAGTACGCGGATGCGGCTCCATACACGGCCGGTTGGATGGGTGCTCCGTCAAGCAGGAGCAAGACATTTTCACTTCGGTTTGGATTCATTCCTCGAATCCCGATATTAGGACGAAGTCCGCGGCCATACTCATCCGGTGCATGAATGCCGGGGACCCTCCGGAGAATTTCAACGGTGCTAATAGGTTTAAAGGCTTCGATAGCTTCCTTCGTAATCACTGTGGCGGCTCCAGGGTGTTCTTTCAGTTCTTGCGTCTTGGCCTTGACTTTAATTTCTTTTAATTTCACTTTGAGGCCTTCTTCTTCAGTGTCAGGTGTGGTGCGCATGGCCTCAGATGTTTCGGCTTTAGCCATGTTGCGTATAGAAAATGTAGAAAGAAGTATTCCCATACATGAAAGATATAACAGTGCGCGCTGTAACCTGATTGCCCGTTGGATCATTCGTGTCTCCTTTGATGAAATAAAAAAGATAGACGTCTTTGAGGAAAGAGGTACGGTGTCTTCCTCAAATGCCGCCAATCAAACGACGTTAATTCGAAGGCATGGAAACATGTAGTGTTGTATTTGAAACGGAACGTATGAATACTTGAAATATAGAGAGAAGGGGAATGTTTAAAGTCCAGAAATAGATGTGCAAAAACCAGGAACGATTAATCAATAGAAAACGTGTATATTTTGAAGTGACGAAAAATAACATGATTCAGCACGGTGAAATTTGTGCAAGAAGCGTGGCGAGGTTGATGTATGGAACGCCCTCTGGTGCAAATGGTTGTGGCCGAAACATCGGTGGTGCCTGGCGGCTCATGAGGGTCTGAGCATAATAATGACAGGAAGAAGAATGGGCGTGACGTTTATTTATGAATTTGAAATGCATTATCATTTTCAATTAATAGCATTGACTCAGGCCTTGCGGAATGTTCATTTTCCGGAAAATTATGCAAATTTCCAGGAAATGTATCGTGAAACAAGTATGGGGTACGACAGATTCAAGAGGTGATGGATGATTCGATGATCATGCGAAACTCCAAGACAATGACAGGTGGGGATAGAGCATGTTGCCCATAGTCTCGTTCGATTTTCACAAAATTCGTTTGCAGGGATAACTCGTAGGCATTGAGTATGGCTCAAGAAGGTGTCACAACCTTGTTGAAGAGTTGTGACACCTTCTTCTTGATTACCGCAATCCGACTTCTTCTATCAGAGTCATGGCCGGATCGTGTAGTTCACTCAGTTGGCCAAGCGGAACGGTTGCGGCACGAAAACTTGATCGTTTTGGCAGAACGTCGTTCGTTTTAACTTCTGGGTTCAGCGGGTATTCTTTATTCATATCCGCAAACATTTCTTGTCCCTCGGAAGAGGCTAGAAACGTCACGAGCTGATGAGCCTCGTTGACATGGTTACTTGGCTTTGTCATGGCTATCCCGGCAACATTGAGAATGGCCCCCATCCCTCCGTCTTGTTGATCAGGCATGAGCGTCGCAATCGGGGATTTTGGCTCTTCTGCTAACTGCCGATAGACATAGTAATGATTCACGAGACCAATCGAGACCTCGCCTCGTGTGACCGCCTTGACGAGTTGTGAACTCTTTCCATACACGTGGTTTTCGGCGTTGTCTTTGATGCCTTTCAAAAATTTTCGAGTGACATCGTCTCCATGTGCGGCCTTAATCACCGACACTCCAGACTGCAGGTATTCGCTTCCGGCGTTCTCTATGGCTAACTTTCCTTTCCATTTCGGGTCGGCCAGGTTGAGAATGGATTGAATGTCCTCAGGTTTCACCATCGTGGTGTTATAGACCACGACATAAAACCTTCCAGATAATCCAATCCAGCTATTGTCCTCAGCACGATAGGGTGCTGGGATATTGTCTAAAATATTTTTCAGATCTGATGGAGGATGAGAATCCGCTCCTTTGCCCGAGGAATGCGCTTGAATGTCATCTTGCGATACGAGGGGTTGGAACAAGCCGAGTTGTCGAGCCCGTTCGAGTCCTGTCGCATCGTTGGTAATGAGCACATCGGCTGGTGTGTTCTCGCCTTCGGCCTTGAGCCGGTTCACGAGTTCTGTTGTCTTCGAAGTCAGAAGCTGAACCTTGATTCCCGTTTGGTCTGTAAAACGGTCAAGAACCGGTTTAATCAACCGCTCGGCTCTTCCGGAGTACACCACAAGCGAGTCTGCTGACTGCGCAGGTCCGGGAGTGAAAAGAGAGAGGACTACGCCGAATCCGCAAAGAAGAACGGAAAGGACGGTAGAGGGTGATCGTATGGGACGCAAGAGTTTCACGATATATTCCTTTCGTCAAGATTGAAAAAGTTTGAACTACCATACGGCACCAGCACTAGGTAAAAACATGTTCAATCGCCAGAATTGGAATGTGCATTTTCCAGAAAATTGTGTGAATGGAAAGGACGTGTCAAATGAAGAACGCTATTAAGGGGAAAAAGTCAAAAGACATCGCTAATGAGATGTCGAAAAAAGAGCGGATATTAAATTTCTCGAAACTGTTAGGGCCTATGCTTTTCATTGTCATATTCGTTTTTAACGACTGTCTTTTCATGATTCGTGAGCTCACATGGGGTGCTAACAGTGCGTAGTATTCGCAATGCAACGTAGAATGATCCATTAAATTTTCTTGACGATATTCCCCGTTCGAATCTTGCCGGAATGTTTAACTAAGGAATTTGAACATTCCTTTCAAGGCGATGTTCGTCTAGGATACCGCTCCATTTGTTTGCGCCCCCTTAGCGTCATTGCAGTGCCAATTTTCAATTTCTTTCATGTGTCGTCCCGATTTAGAGGAATCAATCTAAGGAGAATTTACGATGTATCTTGTGTGTTTGAACGACCACAACACACCATGGTTTCAACGTACCTTTTGGTGTGTAACCGTTGGATTCCTGTTGAGTGGCCTGGTATTCGATGAGGTCAGAGCAGATGAGTCAACTGTTATTCAAGTTACACAGCAAGAGGCTTCGCCGTTGGCCTCAGACACTGACCGTAAATTGAAGCAGTTTCGAGTTTCACCAGGAGAACTAGAGTCAGCGTTAACGAGCTTTGCTAAAGAGGGTGGAGTTCACCTGACCTATGATGCAACGTTAATGAAGAGACGACAAACGCAAGGCGTTTCAGGAAAATTCACCCTCGACGATGCCTTGAATAGATTGCTAGCTGGAACGGGCCCCTTACATCGTCCGAACCATACCGGAATCATCCGTGTCTTCGAAAACTCAAATGAAGAAAGTGAGAGCACGCAGGAACAGCAAGGACGCGATACTGGGAATAAGGTCGCTGTTAAGCCGACGGCTACCCCACTCTGTTCCTCACGGAATTGATTCGAAATCATAGTAATGACCACTAGAGAAGTTCTTTATTTCTCACCAGTCATGATCGAGAATATGTATTGGATTTTGAGTTGACTTCTGTTTTTTTCTTTGAGGCCACGTTCGAGAGACAAAACTCATGATGCCGAATATCCCTAAGAGCACCAGGGCGCCAGACGTGCTCAGTGCAAGAAGTGTATACGGGATTCCGCCAATTTTTGATGCATGTAGTGGATAGAATTTTTGTGTAATGCGCATGCCAAATTCTTGTTGCTGGGCATTAATAGCTTGGAGCACGTCTCCTGTGTACGGATTCAGCAGAACAAATGAACGGCCGTTGGGGTGCCACTCCTCCGGCATACGTTTCCGAAAGCTCATGGCGGCGTTGTCTTTACTTGGTAGCCGGACAGAAATTAATTGGCCGTCCGGTAATACCTTTGAGACGGTTTTCAGAATGGTGGTCCAAGACTGAATGGGCCGATCGACGTATGTGACCGTGGCTGAAGGAATCGTGGGAGGCTGTGAATCAAGAAGAGACGTGATGGCCGTGACAATGGGACGATTGAAGACCATTGTGATACCAGTGGCGACGATTAAAAGAATCGCGGCAGAAAAGATGACGCCAAGTGCGGAATGAGACCGCATGAAATGAAGTGATGTTGAATGTTGCGGGATGAGAGAGCGTATACGCCATTTTTTGCGTCGAGGCCACCAGAGAACGAGTCCCGAGATGACAAAGCCTAAAACAAGTATGCCCACGATGCCATTCATCTGCTCACCCACTTCACCGGCGAACAAATGAACATGAAACTCAAAGAGGATATCCATCAGCGATTCATCCCAGGTCCAGCGAGTGATCACCTCACCGGAGATGGGATGCACAAAGGCTTCAGAGCCATCGCTTAACCAAACTTGAAAGGCATTTTTCCCTTGCATGGGAAATCGAATCTGCCGGATTGAGGCATCGGGGAGGCGATGTTCGAGTTCTGTCAAGACGGTCGAGTAGGCATGATCTTGTTCAGACGTGATTGGATTGCTGAGTTCCGGTAAGGAGAAACGAAGGGCGGCATCATGAAAAATCAGGATGCCGCCGGAGAGGGCAATGGCAACGACGATGAAGCTGAGGAGCAGCCCCAGCCATCGATGGAAGAAACGAAGAACGGTCACGATTCACTCATATGGGTGGTAGAATTAAAATTCATGTTGCCAGAACAATGAAAGAGAGCGTCCGCTCCCGGCAAAAAACGATTGGTTGTTTTGAGATGGATTGACCTGGGAAAAGTAGGTCACATACTGATTGTCAAGGAGATTTTCAATGCCCAGACTAAACTGTCCGTACTCGGTCTGTTGAGCGATCAACAAATCGACGAGCGTGATGCCGTTGAAGTTGGCATTTGGATTGTTTGATGCTCCCCCGAAACTTCGTTTAAACAAATGTGACAATTGCACTCGACCGCTGAGTCCGTTGTCGAGCGAGATAGTGCTAAAGAGGTTCAGCCGATTCGGTGAGATGTTAACGCCATCGAGTTCCGTGTCGAATGACCCATTATCATCTGAATCGATTTCTCCTTGAATCCAGGAATAATTCAACCCGACGACAATCTCATCTGTGACATCGACTGATCCGGTGACATCAAGTCCGTAGATGCGAGTTTTCTCGCGTTCGACGGTAAAGCTGTCATCGGGATTCGCCTGTAGCCTGGCTGCGAGATCTGAATCTGAGCGATAATAGGCGACATGTAGTTGCCCTCGACTGAAGTTCATGTTGACGCCGAACTCAATGTTTTCCGTGACCACGGGGTCGAGATTGAGAAAGGAGTCCACATCCTGTCCTGGAGTATCAATGCCGCGTAACACTCGGCCGACATCCGGCATGGTGAAGCCTTCTGCGTATGAGCCATAGACAGACATCCATGGAGTGACATCGAATGTAATCCCTCCGTTTGGCAGCACTTCCTCAAATGCCGGATTGCCGCCGGAGACAAACGTATTATTTGTTACCGGAAGTGTCGTGAAATCGTCGACGGTGAGTTCGGCAAAGATATAGCGTACGCCGGCAGTCAGGTGAACCCGATCGAGTATCGTGTAGTCAAATTGAGCAAACGGGGCGTAGCTGTCGAAGATCGTTTCCGGCATAAAGCTGCGACCTGTCTGCACGAGCACTTGTGATGTGTTGTCTCGGGTGAAATCAAACCCAAGACTTGGCGTCATATCCCAATCCTCCAGACCGTTCCAGGAATAGATAAACTTTGCCCCGTATTTTTTGGATTTTAATGTGGATTGATCAAATTCGGCTGCGCCGCCAGGAGTCAACGTGTAAAACGTATTAAACCCGCCTGCGAAGACGGCCGCAAAGTCTTGATAGAAAAACTGAGAGGTGAGTTTTCCGTTAAACAGTGAACTGTGAGTGTAATCCACAGACAACGTCGTGACGTCGTTTTCAGGAGGATCCAGTTCCCTGGTAAAAAGTCCGCCTTTTTCCGTCGTCGTGAGGCGTCCTGTTGAACGGTCGCCGATGACTGGTCCAAAGTCTCCATCAGATTCAAGATTGAAATGATTGACCATCACTTGAAGGCGTTGATGGTTATCTGGTTCAAATCCAGCCTTGAAAAAGACATCCCACGATTTTGAATCCATTGCGTCGCCTTGCGATTGATACAGACCCACTCGGTCACCATTGCCGTCAAAGAAGAGCCCTCGGTGATGAAAGGTGGCCCCTCCAATGACGTCAAAAAAACGTTCAAATTTTTTCCCGGTCAACCCAGCGACTTTGTAGGTGAATCCGTCTTGATTGAAGCTGTCATGCGAGGTCACGCCGGCTCGAAGCAAATTCGTCCAAGTCCCATCGGTCCGAGGCGAGCGGGTGACCATGCTGACAACACCGCCGGTCGCCCCCACACCTTGGATTGAGTTGGACCCATGTATCACTTCGATGCGCTCAAGAAAAAACGGGTCAATCGTTTTCCCGTCGCGTGAGGCGTTTCGGAGCGCATTGAATTGCGGGACGCCGTCGATTAAGTACAGTGGATTTCTTCCACGGAAACTCTCGGCTTGTCCGTTTAATCGTCTCAGACTTGGTCCAAATCCGGGGACGGTATTTTCGAGAATACTTTGCACATCATCTCGGATCGTCGTTTGCTGGGTAATGGCTTCTCGCTCCAAAATCGTGACGGTATTGGGAATGGCGGAAATGGGTTTTTCCACCCGTGTCGCGGAGACCGTGACTGGTTTGAGTTTGATCTTCTGAACCGCTGTCTGTTCACTTGATGCGTCAACGGATGTGTTGGATTCTGTGGACACATCACCAGAGCTCTGCGGCCCATCTGAATGTGTCTTTTGTTGAGAAGCTTCTGTCTGCTCTCTCCCTGTTTCTGCCATACTTGGAGCGGCCATGTGCAGGCAGCTCATGCAGACGATAATGAATGCCAACGAACGATTGGTGAGGATGCCCATAGATTCTCCTACTAACTAGTTGGGGAAATGTGCGATGTTGGCTGGCAACCCAACTGACGGTAGAAGCTACCCTGGGACGCTGGCGTTGAACTATTTGGTCAGGAGCAATTTTTCCTGACGTGTGACTTGTAACGTATATTCTTGTCCTTGATGAATGATGGTAATTTTCTGATGGCCTTGGAAGAGGTCCAGGCTCTCAAAAATCGGATGTGATGGGGTTCTTGTCCTGACAGGTTTTCCTGAAGTCCCTGATTGGGTCTTCAGGTCAAGGTTAGACATGTTGGTGCTTAAAGACTTCATAGGAAATTTTGATAGGAGCGGGGAGGAGTATAAACAAGGTCTGTTCATTAAGAGAATGTTCATTTTCCAGAAAAATGTGTTGGATGACTGGAAAATGAAAGCTTAGGGAAATATTCTTCCCCCTTCTTCTATTGAACGAAGGGCGATGCTGATGTGTGGGCTTTGGCCTTGGTCTTGACACCGAAAGCGACCTCTTGCCGTTTTCTATGAAAAGGCTGATTTCGACAACATGCAGTTTATTAATATTGTACGCGGTAGCCCAGCGTGACGACCATCCCTCGTGAGGCTGTATAACTGTCGTTCCTTCCGGTCCTCAGAAGTTGAGCCGTAGTATTGAAATAATCTTGGTTAAGAAGATTTTCTATGCCAAAGCGAAGGAGTCCTGGTCCAGCCTGAATTGTGCTAATGAGATCCAGCACGGTATAACTTTCAACTGGCCTTCCTCCAAAGGACATAGGGTTTAGCCCGGGGTTACGATTTCCAACATAGAGAATCTGAATGCGGTTTTTCCATTTCCACTCAGGGACCGTATTGTGTTCAATATATCCGGTTAACTTGACCGGTGGTACCCGAAATCCATTTAGCGCATCGTAGTTGTCATCGCGGTCTACATCGTTTTCACCTTCGAGCCAGGTGAGTGTGCCTCCCAAAGCCCAGGCTTCGTCCGGTTGAACGTCAAATGTGCCTTCGATTCCCCATACGCGTTCCGGAGCGCGTATGACATTTGCGGCGAATCCGTTGGAAGAGACGCCAAAATCCGATTCGCTATAGAATCCGGAGAGTGAAGTTTGGAAGGTGTGCCATTCTCCGCGAATTCCCAGCTCATAGGTATCTACTTCAATGGGTTTAAGTTGAGAGGACGCAAAAGAAAAGCTGGCGGGAGCGCTTCGAAGAATTAATCCAGTATCGGGAATAGAAAAGCCTTGTGAATAATTAAAAAAGACATTGACAGCATCCGTGAGAAAAACGACTGTTCCGGCATTGAAAACGGTTGCGTCAAAATCAAGATCTCCTCCTGCAATGGTATTTCCAGCCAGTGTTGTAAACGAGTCAAGGTTGAGATCAATGCGTTCATAGCGAATGCCTCCTTGAAGAATCCAATTCTCCAATAGGCTCCATTCCAGTTGTCCGAATAATCCAAGATTGCGTTGTTCCAACGGGGGAACCCACACACGATCATCAACCTTTTGAAATACAAGCCCGTTCGAATTATTGAATGCGGTAGGATCCATGATTGCAACACGCTGAGAAGCTTCTTCCCGAGAGAAGTCGAGTCCCCACAAAAGGCGTGGTGATGTGACGCGTGGAAGCGGAATGGGGGTATTGATCTCCAGTCGAAATCCGATTTCCTCTGATTCCACTCGTGATTGCGTGATGTTGTTCCCAAGACTGGCAATGGCCTGACCGTCAAAGGGCTGAAACCGTGTTAACGCATTGCGATAATAGGCCAGGGAATGCACTCGACTTCCAAAGATATTCTGATGGGTATAGTCCAGATTGACCATGGTGTTCCGGGATTCCGGTTGATCGTCTAATTTGAGACCTTTACGTGATCGAGCACGCACGGATTTTAGAGGAAGCGTGTTCACCGTTGGGTCTGACGCGTAATCTGTATCTTGTTGTGACTGGAAATGATTGACGGTAAGTTGGATGCGTTGTTGAGAGAAATCATAGCCAAATTTTCCCATGATGTTGTAGACGCTGAGATCGGATAGTCCTCCTTGAGCGCTTAACAAATCTGGGGGAACCCGACTGGCATCGGCATCAAACACCCCCCCGACATATTCGTACGAACCACTTACAAGGTAATCGACGCCGGATTTCTTTCCTGAAAGTGATTGCGCAAACCGTCCTCCGAAACTGGCTGACGGATTCGTTGGAGCAGAGTTGATCATGACATCAGTTGTCCATGTCGGAATTTCCGAATTTGGTCGTTTAGTGATGATATTGATGATGCCGCCAGTGGCGCCATCGCCATAGATCGATGTGGCACCACGAACGACTTCTATTCGATCAATTGCAGAGGGGTCAATAGTTCGCAGGTCCCGGCCGGCATTCCGGATTGACGTTTGCGGGACGCCATCGATCAAGACTAATGCGGTTCGACCTCGAAGTGTTTGTCCGCCATTACTGCCTATAGGATTGTTTGTCGGTGATTGATTGCCCGGGGCCAGGCCAGGAACGAGTTTTCCCAGAAGATCGCTCGGGTTTCGTGTGAGCAAGCTTTGTTCTTTGATGGTTTCGGGTGGAATGACTGTGACGGAGCCTGGGATAGACGACAAGGGTGATTCGAACCGAGTTGCCGTTACGGTCACGGGCTTCAGCTTAATCCTTTGAGGAGATACTGTCTGATTGATCGATGCTTGGGGTTTTACTTCATTGGCTGCATCTTGTGTATCGAGGGTTTCTGTAAGCGGAGGTTCGGTGTTTGGCTTGTGCTCTTCTACTATTGAAACTTCTGCTGCGCTAGGTAATGGCAGCCCCGTCAACCCTAGCCAACTGACAATGAGTAGTACCAATCGACCATCATGAATACGCATGAATTCTCCCGTAAAAGATTTTGTCAATGAATCGTGATGCCGGTTGCCGAATGGAAATAAACGAAACACAGATGTCGGTGCGTCTGTTATGTCTTTTAAGTCGTGACTCAAAAAGGCTGGTCAGTATAGGAGAAGTTTGGGCATGCGGAGAATGTTCATTTTCCAGAAAAAGATATTGATTTCTGGAAAATCAGCATGAAATGCAAAGAAGAGCTGGCGATTGCCTGAGATGAGAAGCTATCGTTTACCCTCTAAAAGGAATGGTTGAGTGAGGCGTGGCAAATAAGCATTGTTATGAAAAGAGGAGAGCGTCTCTTGGCGAGGTCGAGTATTCCCGAAGCTATAGCGAATCCAAATAAGTTCCAGCTGCAACCTTGGCGACGATTGTTGTGTGATCCTGCGTAACCTCAATAGGTCACTGACGTTCAACGCGGGTCTGCTCCTGAGGTGTCGACTTGAGATCGCCAAGCCCGCGCGATTACTTGCTTCAAACATGAGGAAGTTATTCGAAGCGGCTATAGGCATTCGTTATTTAGTCTATCTTTGTGGGGAAATTATTCCTTGATGATGGAGAGAAAAATTCAAGCGAGAGGTAGAGAAGATTACTAGAAAGATCTGAAGGGTGTCCAGTTCACTCTAACTATTCGGAGAATAGTCGAGACGGCCATAGTTTTTTATGCCCATCTCGGCTAGGTCTTTCAAAGAGAAGTTAACATGTATGAATTCGCCTCATTGCTTGCCGATTCTAGTTGAAGCTATTTTCGCTCGACAGCCAGACTGACTTGTTGAAAGCCCTCGCCTTTCACTTCATCGACAACGTCGACAAATTGTTCAAGCTTAATAATCCGGTCTGCCCGTACGACGACGAGAGTTTTTCGAGGAAACTCTTGTAGCTGGGCGATAAGGCCTTCTCTGGACATTTCTTGGTCGTTGAGAAACAGCGTTCCCTTTGACGTCAAGGTGATGCGAATAGGTTCATCAGGTTGGGCGGCTGCTTCTGATGCCTTGGCTAAATCGACTGGAATATGACCCGTGGTGATGAAGGTGGCCGTGGTGAGAACAATCACCAACAAGACGAGCATCACATCGACGAGTGGAATGACATTGATTTGATTCATTTCAGGATCCATGGACCACCTGATGTTCTGTGAGGAGTTCTGTGACTCGTCGACGCAAGGCATTATTCATGACGACACAAGGAATGGCGACGAGGAGACCAACGGCTGTCGCTTTTAAGGCTAAGCTTAATCCGACCATGATGGTGCTGACGGTAATGGTTTTTGCCGTTCCCATGCTTTGAAAGGTCATCATAATCCCCAGGACTGTACCCAGAAGCCCGATGTATGGCGCATTGGCCGCGACGGTTCCAATAATGACGAGCCGTTTGGTTAAAGAAATTTCGAGACGTTGTCGGTCTGGAAACTGAGCAAGGTTGAGTCGTCGATAGAACATCCATCGTTCCGTTCCCACAGCCAGGGCCCAAATGCTTAAGGCAATCAACAGCCCGATGATTCCGTAATCGACGAGCGCTTGTAATGAGTTCATGAGAGAGGCTCCTTTTTACGTTCTTTCTCCAATGATGCTATTTGGTCTTTGATTGAGACTGAACACTTTCTATTGGGGTATTTTTTGTGAAAACAATAGTTCGCAAGTCCTCCACCGGAACTTTAATTTGCCCAAAGTCAGAGTCTCCAATCAGACTCACACTCTTGGCTAAAGGGAATTCACCACTTTTTCCATTTTGAAGCGAAATGTTCAGAGAGGCCGTGCCTTTATCCGCTTGCCCAGGCTTCACGTCGATATGTTTAATATTTTCGAACTTGACATTCATGGTGGCGGTGCCTCGTTTGACAGGGACATGGGTAATTTCATGCGGGACAAACGTGGTGTCATCAATTTGGTCTTCCCAGTAGAGCCGTGCATTGTCCAGCGTCATCTCGACGCCGCTGGCATCGGTGGTTTTGGCCGTGAAGGCGGATGAATTGGCCAGAGCTATGGTAGTGAACATGGGGCATCCGAGGATGAGTAGGGTCATGAGCAGTCGTATTAGCATGGTCGGTTCTCCTTTTATTACGTCCATAAAAGATTGATGATCTGTTCTCGGTGATTTGTGTATCGGAAACATTGAATTGACTCGGTTGTTGTTAGAGGTTGCGTTGTCGTCATCGTCGCAATTCAAACGACACGGGGATTTCAATGGCGGCATTTCCCATCATCGAGGGTGGCTTCATGGGAATCACTTTTTTAATGGCGTCCAGGGCGGCTTCATCTAAAATTGAATGCCCTGAGGGTTCGGACACTTTGAGCAATGTGAGGTCTCCGCCTTGCGATAAGGAAAACGCGACGGTGGTGACGCCATGATAGCCAAGTCGTTTGGCAATACGTGGGTACTCACGATGCCTCTGAATTTTTTTCCGAAGTAATTTCAGGAAGTCCAGAACTTCAGGTGAGAGGGTGTTTGATGTGACGCGTGTATTTTTAGAAGGTTTTGGTCGCGAAGCAATCTTGGGCTTAGCTGCTGAGACAGGTTTCGCCTTGGAGGACAGACGTCTCGTTACTTGACGATCTGGACTTCCAGAAAAAATGGCTGGTTTCAGGCGTTGTTGTTGTGTATTTGATTTTGCGACCACGCCTTGTTGACGACTCAGTGGGCGTTCAACGGCCGAATGGGGCTGGACCATTGAGTGTACTTTTTCCTCTTGGATTCTGGATGGTTGAGAGATGGCTTTGGCGACTGTCACCTGAGACGTTGCACTCACTTGTTTGGGAGATGTTCTGACTGGTGTTGTCTGCTGTGCACTGCTCTGTGTTTGGACAGTGGTGACGGTTTTGGCCACGGCCTTTGAATGTTTTGTATTTGTCGTCTTCACTGTCGTTGCATGTCGTACTTGGCGTTGAGTGTTTACGGGTTGAGCCCGAGTGGTGATGCTTTGATGAGGTGTCGTGACCTTGCGTGAAGGTGATTGTCGCACCGCGGTTTGTTCCATGGGTTTTGGTAATGATTGTTGAGGTATCGCTGATGGTGTGGTAACAGGCCGACGCAGGGGTCGGTGGACGACTTGGTGAGTGATCGATTGTTGTGTCCGAAGTTGGCGTTGAGCGATCTGTTTCTTTGGCTGAGGACGAATGGCCGGAGCTTGTTGTGTTGGCTTGACTCGTTTGACCGTCTGACTTGGCTGTGGCGGTTGTGGCGAGGGCATGGGTTTGACGAGAGAGACATTCCACTGGTGAGGCTTTGATGACGGTGGGGGGGGGACATGTACCATAAGTTCCAAGGCTAGAAAGATAATGAGTCCATGGAATATGAACGAACCTATCCAAGAGGCGACAGTGAATCGAGATGTTTTCAGGTGTAACGTGACGTTAGAATTCATGAAATTAACAAGCTACTGCAATGGCATTCTGTAGTGCTTTTTGTTGATATCGAAATTCAAAATCATAACAACTTTAACATCGACCATGGTAAGTTCTACATGTCCAAACTCCAGAAAAACATGTTCAAATTCCTGTTTGACGAGATGATGGGTTATGTGGAAAAGGCAACATTCATCACAGGATTCTTGGATGATGATGGGTCGGCAAAGATAGTTGTCATGAGTGTTTTTAGAACATATAGTGTAACCAGTAACGATATTCATCCACTTATTTCTATTGTTTGAAAGGGAAGAGATCTATGCGACGTATTGATGTTCTGATGTTCGCTGGGGTGTTGGTCTGGAGTTTGTCTGTCGCGGGGCAGGTCGTGACGGCTGAAGACACGAAGTCAGATCCTAAGAATGGGCGAACCATTTTTGAAGCGAATTGTGTGACCTGCCACGGGGAAAGCGGAAAAGGGGATGGTCCCACCGGGGCGTATCTCAGTCCACCGCCTGCAGATCTGACCAGTGAGGATGTCCGCACTGATCCGGACTCCGAACTGTTGACCATTATCAGTAATGGAATCACGGATAAAGGTATGCCCGCTTGGAAGTCTTCGCTCTCGGCTGACCAAATTCGTGATGTGCTTGCGTACATTCGAACTTTAAGTGTTTCGGAAAACTAGTCATCCTGAACGACGATTTCTTTTGAGGTTCTTTTTACATAAAGATGTGAAGCGGACATGTTGAGTATGATCCACGACCATCTGGTCTGTGCTTCTATCCTCGTCACGGTCTATGCCGCAGATGTGGTACGAGGTTCGGTTTGATTGTTCATGCATGGACTTTGAGATTTCTCTGTACATTGTGACGAAATTGCCTGGGAGACTGTCCTGTTGTCTTCTTAAAGAAGTGACTGAATGCAAATTGATCCCCGAACCCCAATTCGTCGGCAATATGCGTGAGCCCGATACTTTCATCTTCCAAGAGTCGCTGAGCTCTTTCAATTCTCACACGTCTGAGATAAGCAGAAAAAGACTCCCCCATTTGTGATTGAAACAGTTCGGAGCAATATTTCTCAGAATACCCCAGAAATTTTGAGAGATCTTTCAGTGAGACGCCATGACGAAGGTTTGACATGATAAAATCATGAATTTGTCTTGGCAGGGGGTTCATCGTGTGTGAGGGATTGATCCCGTAAATCAAGAGTTCATCCATCACTTCCCGGGCAATGGCTTGTGGCTCGTTGACGGGTTTCAGGAGTTTCATTCGATTGACCCAGTTTTCTGTAAACTCACGAAGTTCTTGGATTAAGTCTTTTTCACCTCTTCTATGCGACTCTATCTGGGGTGCAGTTAACTGAGATACGGTCATGGTAATCCTCCCGTACGTTAATTCACGATCAGCCTGAGCTGTCTGTCTTTGTTGTCCGTATAGAAATTTTTCAGTCATCAGATCGTTTGGTTGTTCTTCAGGGTGAAAAAAAGAGCCCAAAGTGTTGAAACACTTTGGGCTCTGGGATCAGGTCCTCTGGCCATATGGGTTGAACTAAATTATGGGTCAATCGTCATGCTGACTTTCCTGTCATTTTTTTCGATAGTAAAGGGTTAATCCGATGAGTCCCGAGCCAAGCAGAAGCAATGTTGAGGGTTCGGGGACTGTCGCCGAGCTTGCGTCTGCCTGAGCCGCCACGGCCATTTCGACAAATGTTGTTCCGGTAGGGAGAGGAACCCCAGAATACGTCTGTGTGATGGGAAATCCTGGCACAGTGTTTCCTGAGTCCATACTGAAATTTGGCGAGGTACTATTGTCTTCGAATATTGAGGCCTGTGTAACATCATTGATGAAAATTTCCAACGCGATTTCAGCATAGGCCTCTTCAGCATTCGGATGATCGACAGAGCCTTGTAGTGACCATTTGTAGATTACCGTGAGGTCAATATCGACGGGATTTGTGGTCGTATTCGTCAACTCGATCACCCCGAATGCTGCACCGATTCCCATGGCCGATCCTGAGGGCGATGCATTCGCGGTTGCCTTGGCACCCGCTTGAATTCCATGATTGATGTCCTGTGGGGTGGGAGCGAAGGCGGTGGCCGATGCGTGACCATTTTCGATGGTGTAGGTGATTCCGAATGAGTCAATGATTCCAAATTCAATTCCGGTAGACGGTATCGCCAATGTCAATTGAGCCTGAACGTCAGCTTCGCTTAAAGCCGTGGCGTGAGCAATTGATAGAACCATTAGACTGCAAATCACAGATGAAAAAGCAATAAAGCATGTCTGGCTCCATGAGGATCGTGGAGTGCGTCTTATGTTGTCTTGTCTCGTCATGAATCTGACTCCTGATTGTTGTGGCGAAATCCTGGTTTAACTGTAATCTTCGTTGAGTGATTTTAAAAACAAGACCAATGGCGCAATATCCTGTTCCGTCAGCGCAATATTCTTTAGTCGTTGATCACCATTTCGAAGGGTTCCCTGCCGTCGCATTTCGGAATTCGTGATGTAGCCGCGTACGACATCCTCCAGCGTGTCAACTTGACCCGTATGACTGAACGGTGCCGAATGACTCAGATCGCGGAGGCCCGGCGTTTTGAATCGGGCGATCGCTTTCGGCAGAAGTCGGCTGGGCCGACAGAATCGAATAATGTTTCTCACTCGAAAACTCTCACTGAGCGATTCCTTACAAAGAGTGATCCAGATTCGTTCCTGAGATTTAGGGAAGTCAGGATTCATGAAAATATTCCAGATCCCCAAATCCGTGTATTGAATGTTTTCTGTCGTAGGAATCGTTCGAAATGGTTCCTTGGCTTGCGGGTGCTGTTCGGTGGCGGGCAAGTACTCGTTATGGTGACGATAACGTTGCCACAGGTCTGGAATGTTGAGCTGGGCAAAGGCTCCAGTGCCATGGATTCCGTCATACTCTGCCTGTGCAATGCCCGTATTGTGAAATTTGAAATCTGTAAAATTTGGCGCTGTATGACAGGCTATGCAGTTCCCTATTTTGCCTTGAGCCCGGTCACTTGGTTGAAACCGATGATTTTTCTGGGTAAAAAATATCTTGAGCCCTTGTAATTCTTGCTCGCCAAAGGCAAACGACTGGTCGTGAAATTCGAATCCACCATCGGGTGTATTTGGATTTTTAGTGATAAACTGTAACTGCCCTTTCTCTTCTAATCTTAGTATCTTTCGAAGCAATTGTGTGCTGTACCTGAGGTCCGATTCCCATTTCTTGGTCTGCCGTGGTAACCCATTGATTTCGAGAAATACATCGTAAGGCGAAAGATTGAAATTGCCATCCTCGTCTTGAGAGAAACGTAAATCTTCAGTGTAGGCGGCGATGAGTTTTGCTACCGCTTGAAAGATTTCTTCATTCGTGGCATTCAGCACGTCTGCCCGAAATTCGTCCGGGAGGATGAAGTCTTTTGGAATGACTGGATCTGTTCCTTTGAGAAGTACCGAATAGGAGAGTCCTCCGAATTCTTGAGCCAAGTCACCTGTTCCCTTATCTTCTCGTACGATTCTGGCCACATGGGCGATGGCTTCGGCTTTTTCTCCAGGTACCCAGCCATAGTTACGACCGGTCAATGTCCCTTCGACCAGGTCAGCCACGGTTGTAAATTCCCCATCAAGATGTAGGAGAAAATTTTTGCGAGCTAATGACGCATTGACCAGTGCGGGTGCATTTCGTACAGCGGTCGTTTTTCCATCTTCTCGGGCAGGGATAGGACTGCGCCGAGCGAAATCGGAGTATGTGCGCATTGAATATCCCTCTAAGGGCTCTTCGACGCCAAGTTCATCAACAAAATGGCAACTTCGACAGTTCATGGATTGACCGGCGAATGGACCGTTAGCTAATTGTTGAGATGTCAAACTTGCATTCACGGTTCTATCGAGAGCGGGGTCCCCTGTTGGAAGAGAATCGTTCGTATCGCCACCATCATCCAGAAATGTTTTAAAAAATTGAGCAAACCGCGTTTCGACAAATAGGCGTTCGCCGGCTGTAATTTCTGCTGGATCGGCTTCTTCGATTTCTTGGGCAAACGTATTGGCTGGATTCGTTACGACCCCCAGCCCCAGCATCAGTGACGCCATCATAAATGCGTATTGCAACGCTTGGTATCTGTCGGCTTGGGATTTCATTGTTAATCCTCCGTCAATTTGAATAAAAGACCTGCATATAAAAAGAACATAATCTACTGTCGGGAAAAAATTTCCTAGGAACGCAATGAAATTCCATGTCCATTTTCTGGACGTCGGTACTCTCGTACATGCAGAGGGGCGGAGGGACCAGGAGGACAGTCCCCCGCTATCTGAAGCGGATGATGGGTCCCGCCCCTAGCACGAATAAAAAGAGCCCACGAGAGGTTCGTCACTCTCATGGGCTCTGGACTCAAGGTCTCTGGCCTGTTTGGAATGTTGTCTTGAATTACGAAAACGTCATTTTAGTCGTCGTAGTCGCTGCTATACGTCAATGCGTTCTTGTGAAACCACATTTCGCGCATGGGAATGACAAACATAATTAAGAAGCCGATAGTCATCAAAATGTCACCGCCTAGTAAAGTCAGGACATAGACTGGTGACACATAGGTAATCAGCCATGGTGAAACAAGATCTAATGTCACTCCCAAAAATGAGATCCATGTCGTGACAACTTTAGTGATCGAGCTGGCCATCGTGAGGTAGAGGACATGTACCATGATCAAGAAGACGACGGGCATTGTGAATAAATGAAAGTGGGTAGTCTCGGCTAGCTGGCCAAATGACATGGGTTCGCCAAAGTTGGCATCAGAGCCGCGATAATGCTGGGCGATGCCCTTTGGGGACAGATCTGTCATGCTATGGGCCCAGACAAAGGTAAAGATAAACCCGGCCAACATGATGAGAAGAAACCAGGTGTAGACCAGTCGTATTTGTCGATCGGTGTCGCGGAGGCGAAACCGTGTATTAAAATTCCGCATGCCGTATCACTTGTCATTCAAAATCCTAAAATGGATTCAAGGAAGCCTTTTTCTGCATTTCCCGCGACGAGTGTGTTGGTTCCCAATCCTAGCGGTTTTAAATAAAATTCATTGACAAGGACAAGGACTCGCTTGACTCCGGCACTGGCTGAACGCACGGACATGGTTGCGCCGGAGATATTGATGATATCGCGATTGATTCGAATAGGATCCCGTAAGTCCTTACCCTGATATTGATAATTGAATCGTTTGGTCGCAATTTCGTTACCTCGGGCTTCCCGATACACTAGGACTTCAAAGTTTGTGACTTCCCCCTCAGTATCGACGGAAACCATGTACGTGATTGGGCGGTGTTTGCCGATCGTGTTTTGGACCATGGCATATCCATCAGCCTTTCCACCCGTTTCCCCGATATAGGTCGTAAAGGAGGTTTCAGGAAATTTCCATCCAATCTGTTCTTCGACTAATTTTTTTTGTTCGGGGTTCAATGATAGGGTGGCTTTGCGAATGTTGTCTGAATCAGGAAACATGACTTTTGCCGCTTCTTCCTCGGTGAAATATACCTCCAAATGCCCGAGTTCTTCGGCGTTTAGCCATCGGTTCAATTCATGGTCCCAAATTCGTTCAAGCTGTTGTTTGGCGTGAGCGGTTGTGGCAATCACGCCAGAAAATACGAATAGAATAAGTCCCACATAACATGCAGTGATGATGGTCGATCGACGATGAATAGTTAACATGGTGCCCTCTTCAGTTTAGCTTGAATCCGTGCTGCAAGTTGTCGTTCTTGATCTTCGTTTGCTGGAATTTGTCTCCAAGACCTCGATTGCACTCCTTGGGGTGACCAAAACTCTCGAATTTGTTTGACCGTGACCGTGCTTTGTCCTGTATTTTCAGGTTGAATGGTCAAGACGAACCGAGCCCGTTCTTCATTGAGATTTCGATTCATGAGTCCGCTAAGCCGACTTGTTTGTACCTTGATCCACTCGGTTTCGATAACTCGAGTTTTTTGATCGATACTGCGAAGTTCAAATTCTTGCAAGCTGGCAAGGGCTACACTCCATGTTTGTTCAAGTGAACAGTTTGTCTCTACGCTGGGTGCGCTGGTCCAGCCAACGCACCCAGACGTGAGAAATAGCAGAAATAACATGACTAAAAACAGTTTAGACATTGTGTACCTTTTCACTCATAGAGCGATCAGCACTCACTTAGAAATAGGTCGCCATACTAAATTGCCAGCCGTTTCGTTGTCCTGGATCATCTTCGTGATCGTTGAGGGTATAGGCTAACTTGATGACTGCGTCTTCAACGGGACGGAAATTCACGCCGAAGGTCAGTCGACTCACATCATTCACATTGTTAGAGTTTTGAGTATTCGTATCCACTTGCCCCCAACGGATCACCCCCGTAAAGGTTGACGCATCGGAAAAGAAGGACGGAGCCGCTTGTTTCAACACGTTCGGCATAAAGTGGTAATTGCCCTGGACATAATAGCCAGCCATTTTTTGTGGAGGAATACCTGCGGCCGTATCCGGTGTGCGATTGCCTCCTTGAACGTGTGTCCAGGCCGCTTCGCCAAGCACTTCAAATGGTCCGCGTTGAAGTAATCCATCAACGGCCACGATAGTCATGTTGTGTCTTCCCTCATCATCCCATTTGCCGTGATGGACCGATCCGGCGACCTCAATTCCGAGAATCGGACTCACCGATATGCGGCTGACAATGGCCTTGTTCTGATTGTTGTCCGTTTGAAAGCTTCCACGATTTCCTCGATACCCTCCTTCTCCGAAGGTTCCTCCAATGTTGCCCTGGCTGCTTCCTCCGTCAAATCCTTGTGTGACGTAGAATTCATAGTCGACCTTGGCTAATTGGGTAGGATAGACCGTACCAAAGATCCCAATGCCGGATTCAGCAAAGGTGGACGGAATGATGAGTCGGCTGACCATTGGCCGAAGAGGAAGATCGTTGAGTGGAGAGTCATGAACGAGGTTAAACCGTCCAAGAGGAATTAATAAAATTCCACCGCGAAGGTTGAGCCAATCGGTAAACCGGTAGTCCATCGTAGCGAATTCGATTTTGACATCGCCGTCGCCTTGATTGCCTTGAGGTCCGCCATGTTCAATTTCGACTTCAGCACCGATGCTCAGACGATCGGTGATCTGGGAATAGAAGAATGGGACAAAGCGCTCCTGGTCAAATTCAAGGCCTTCTGAGCAATCCCGAGAGCCGGCATGATTACAATCTGAAATAGTAAAGTCCATATATCCACCGATGATCGTTTTTGGCGCGCGGATAAATGGTTTAGCATAGATGGTTCGACCACCTTGAAGAACAGAACCACCTGTCACCCAGTCCACTCCTTGCTGCTGAATTTGGGTTTTCGATCTTTGGGGAGTTTGTGTGGTTTCCCCGAGTCCTGGGGGTTGACTAAAGTCTTCTGGCGGAGGGGGCTGCACTCGGTTGTTTAAAATGTCTTCCACGCGCTGATCGACGATTTGATTAATGTCTTCTGCGGATAAGGCGCTCACCGGTGTCGAGGATTTTGACTCGAAACGGTCGGCGGCATTGGCCTTGTCCATAAACCCATACGGTCCCAACAGCATG
>BQIU01000021.1 GCA_021603905.1 Nitrospirales bacterium | reverse complement strand
CACCTTTGTGATCGTCGGAGCGTGGGATTACGAAGGGTCTTCGTCAAATGCCGTCGCCGAGGTCGGACCGTATAAAGTGTCCCTTCAAGAATATCGTCGCACCTATGACAACTACTATAGTTTCTATCGTGATCAGTTGAAACAAGAAGACATTGATGAAGAACAAATTAAACAGTTAGCGATTAATGGCCTCATTGATGCCAAATCATGGACGCTCCTGGCTGAAGAGCTTGAACTCGTGGTGTCACAGGAAGAATTACGAAACTCAATCGTCGCACAAAAAGAGTTTCAAAAAGACGGACAATTCGACTCGCAATTCTACCAGCGCGTGCTGGCCAATAATCGAATGACGCCAGGTCAATTTGAAAGCCAACGGAAAATTGAACTGCTTCGAGATAAAGCTCGCCTGCTCGTGACGGAATCGACCACGCTCACACCGACAGAACTCAATGAAGTGGAAGAACTTGCCAAACGTCAAGCCGGGGAAGGAGAAGAACCGGACGCAACAACCATCGAACGAATTCGGCTCCAATTTCTTCTACAGAAAAAACAACGAGCCCTTCAAGCCTTTCAAACAGCTTTGCGCTCAAGAAATAATATCGTTATTCATGACCAACTGCTCTGATGCAGAGCGTCTCTCGTTGCTCGTTGCTCGTCGTTCGCAGGAAACGTTTCTGAATTGGTTTTTACGAGATACGATTCACGCTTGCGCGCCGAAGCGCTCCCGGCCGTCGTAGCCAAGAGGCTACTGTGGCGGAGCCTGAACAGCGCGCAGGCACGAGCAACGAGCGACGCTACTGAATGAGCATCGCATCACCATAGCTGTAAAATCGATAACGCTCCTTCACAGCATGTTCATAAGCCGCTCGTGATTGCTCTAACCCGGCAAAGGCGGCGATCAACATGAGAAGGGTGGTCCCCGGCAAATGAAAATTCGTCATCAGAGCATCAACCACTTGGAAACGATAACCAGGCGTTACAAACAAATTTGTCTGTCCTTCCTGCGCACAAACATTTCCTGCTGCATCGACCGCCGACTCTAAACTCCTCGTCACCGTCGTTCCTACCGCCACAACCCGTCCACCAGACTGCTTCACACGAGCAATCGCCTGAGCTGTGGCCTCTGATATGTGGAACCACTCAGGCTCCATGCGATGCTCCTCAACCTTTGATACCGTCACGGGCCGAAATGTCCCCGACCCGACATGCAGCGTAATATGAGCCACATCGATATGTTTCTCAGTTAAGGCCGTGAGTAATTGCGGCGTAAAATGCAATCCTGCCGTGGGAGCTGCAATCGCTCCTTCAGCATGAGCAAACATGGTTTGATAATCTTCTCGATCAGCATCCGTCGGTTGACGTTTGATATAGGGCGGCAGCGGCATCTGGCCAACATGTTGTAACAACTCAGGTCCCGATAGAGAACTCTTGATCGACACAACGGTTCGATCCTGACTCCGCTCCTCAACAACGGCCTCAGCATCGCCTTCGAGACGAATCCGTTGACCAACACGCACTTTGCCTTTTAACAGGACTTCCCATTGACTAAGACCAAAAGACCGAAGCACCAGTAACTCAATTTTCCCGCCGCTGGGCAGCTTGGTGCCGAATACGCGAGCGGGAATTACGCGCGTATCATTTACCACGACTAAGTCGCCAGGCTGCAACACATTGGGGAGATCAAAAATATGAAAGTCGCAGCACGTTCCCTGCGCCTTCGGAACGACCAACAATCTTGCATGATCACGGGGACGAATTGGATGAGAAGCAATCAGCGACAAATCGAATGGAAATTGAAAGTCAGTAAGCTGCATATTCTCAAGCAACGTACTAACGAGTTAATGAAGAAGAGGGGGAGACAAATTCACTTGGGACAGTGCCGACAACTCTGTTCCCGGATAATAGTATCGTACAATGGCTTCATGCGAATATCCTAATTCAGCCATTTCCTTCATACCCCACTGACACAATCCCACACCATGCCCAGAACCTTTTCCCACTAAAACCAGTTCTCGACCCATATGTTCAATCTGAAATTGTGTGCTGAGAATCGTGGAATACCCTGCCACACGACGAAAATCCTGTCCACGAAGAATGAGTTGGCCTTGAGAATGCAATATCCGGATGCGGTCAATTCTTCCGGACGGCGTCAGGCTAAACGGAGTAATAGTGGCTATCGTGCCAACAGGATAGTCGAGCTTCCGAAACTGACGCTCTAACGTTTCCAGTGAGACCGCGGCCCGCCAACGATACCGAGGAGACAAATCATCAAATGGACATTCCACGCCTTTCAAGTAGGGCACGTCAACATTCCACACATAGGAGGCATCTTCGGTTGGACCTGCCGCCGTTGATGAATAGGCCGCAAGGATGGGATGCCGATCATAGGTAATCACTTGCCCTCTTGTACTTCGAATCGCGGCTTCAACCTTCGCATTAACCTGGCCTTGACCTTGAAAGACCTGATCTTGAACACTTGAGACCACATCGTACGGTTGTTGCTGATTCATCATTTTTTTATATAACACATAGGTTCGTGCCGCTACAGCTTGCGCTTTTAATGCCTCAGCGTGCCAACTCGTATTAATTTCACCTGTCACCACCCCAGCCACATAAGTTTCAACATCAACTTCATTGATGACCAGGAGCTTGGCCTGTTGCTGCTGGATTTCCACTCGGCCGTTTAATAACCATTTCCGAGTGGTCCTTCGAGGTGAACCGCCTGGGATGGATGACTGAACAGACAGCGTCAAATGGCCTCGAGAGGTTCGAACAAACACCTTTTTAAATGCGAGTCGACGTCCATTAATGTTTAGCCCGTCTCGTTCTGACTTAACGACCAAAGATTTGGATTCAATGACACGTGGACCAGATGGGAATCGAAGTGTGATTGGATGGGATGACGAAATCACCACACGTGTGGCAGTGTCAGCTAAAGCAACACGAATGTTTTCGGAAGCAAAACTTGACGTTGGCCAAATGAAACAGACACCACAGATGAATCCAATGGTCCATGCCTCAAGACCAATCAGATGTTTCTTCAAACCTGAACCGCACGTCTCATCATTCACCCCTTTTACCCTCAGCAATCACGACATTAACGCTTCATAAAAAGATACACAAGAAAGCTGCCCACCACACTAATCAACACACTCGTCGCAAGCGGAAAGTAAAAGGTAAAATTATCGCGTTTAATCAGAATATCCCCAGGTAACCGCCCGAGCCAACCACTTCCCGCCAGAGGCCACTTACTCAACAGGATGAACAGCACACCAAGAGCCACAATCGAAAGCCCCATCAGCACTAACAGTTTTCCTAGTCCACTGAAATCCATACCCTTCTCTCACCGAATGAGTTCCTCGGCAATTTGCACGGCATTCAACGCAGCACCTTTTCGAAGATTGTCCGCGACCACCCATAAATTCAATCCATTGGCGATCGACTCATCTTCTCGCACACGTCCCACATAGACCGCATCGGTTCCTGCGACATCTTTTTGAAGTGGATAGATCTGATGTGAAGGATCGTCATAAACTTGAACGCCTGGGGCTTCAGAAAGTATGGCCCGAGCCTCATTGGCCGTTAAGCGCCCTTTGGTTTCAATGTTGATCGATTCAGCGTGACTGACAAATACTGGTACCCGCACCGTGGTCGCGGTCACTTGGATCATCGTATCTTCCATGATTTTTTGTGTCTCATTGACCATTTTCATTTCTTCTTTGGTATAGCCAGACGGCAAAAATTCATCAATATGGGGAAGACAATTAAAGGCAATATGATGGGGATAGACCGTTGACTTGGATTCCTGCAAACTCATGAGTTTGCGAGATTGGTCAGCCAGTTCTTCCATGGCATCTTTGCCCGTACCCGAAACGGACTGAAAGGTCGTCACGACCACCCTTTTAATGCACACCGCTTTATGCAAGGGCTGTAACGCCACCACCATTTGAATCGTCGAACAATTGGGATTGGCGATGATTCCATTATGCCACTCAAGCGCGTGGGCATTGACTTCCGGAACCACTAGAGGAACTTGCGGGTCCATACGCCAGGCAGAACTATTATCCACCACGATCGCTCCAGCGTCGACGGCGAGAGGCGCAAATTCTTTGCTCGTGTCAGCGCCAGCAGAAAAGAGGGCAATATCAATTCCTGTAAATGAATCTTTTTCTAAAAGTTTGACGGTGAGGTCTTCACCATTAAATGTGACGTTTTCACCGGCGGAACGTGCTGAAGCCAGGGGAAGGACCTGATCAACGGGAAACTTCCGCTCTTCAAGAATGCGCAGCATTTCGGTGCCCACCGCACCAGTGGCTCCAACAACCGCGACGTTATAGGCTAACTTTTTCTTCATAAACCATTGATCTTTCTAGCAGTTGAGTGACAGAACTACGACCCGTAGACGACGCAGGAAATCGAAAAATTTATAATAATTGCAGTATGTTGTCCCACTTTCCTCATTCAAAAACGAGCCAAACAGAGGAAAGACTGAGGAAGTCACCATGGTGGGCGTCACCAATAGCTCCAACCTTTGCGCACAACCCATGTTATGGGAAAAGAAACCCGTTGTACCCTCATGAAAATATTTCGTGGACCATGCTTACACCGCAATCAAACGAATTCGATGATTAAACGTATCCGCAATGGCAATATTCCCATTCTGATCCACCGCAACACCAAAAGGGAAATTGAGACTGCTTTTTTGAGACAGATCGCCATCACCTGAAAATTGGGCCACTCCTGTCCCAGCCACGACCGTCATCGTGTTTTCAACAGGATCCCACTTTCGAAGCAAGTGGTTATCAGAATCCGTAATTAATAAATGTCCATTCTGATCAAAGGCAATGCCGTAGGGTCTGGCCACAAACAGTTCTCCCTCGTTGGCACCAGGCTGATAACTAAAGGCCTGTCCATTCCCCAGAACGGTTTCAATGCTTCCCGACTCCACGTTCATCTTACGAATTCGATTGTTAAACGTATCGGCGATTAATAAATTTCCGTCTGCATCTAAGGCTAACCCGCTTGGCCCGGAAAGACCGGCTTCAATCGCAGGCATGTCATCACCGTTATAGATGGCCTCACCCATACCGGCCACGGTCGTAATCACTCCGGTTGTCGTATCAATCATACGGATACGGTTATTGCTCTGATCGGCAACAAACAGTCTGCCTTTTCCATCAATCACCAATGCCACCGGCTCGTTCAAGGTGGCGGCTTGAGAAGATCCGTCATCGCCCGTCCATTTGGCCCTCCCGGTTCCCGCAATGGTCTGGATCTTCCCTGTCAGTGGATCAATTTTTCGAATACGATGGTTCAAGGTGTCCGCAATATACAAAACCCCAGTCCCATCAATAGCAATTCCTGAAGGAAAGTTCAGCTTGGCCTTTGGCGCTGGTCCTCCATCGCCATCAAAACGCGTTTCTGTTGGCGCTTTTCCTCCCCAATATCGAACTGTCCCGCTGAGATCGGGAGTATGCTCATACGCACCAGCCGGGTTATCAGCTAAATCAGCCAACAAATCTTCAGGTTCAGCCGATGTCTCGGTTGCGACAGCCTCCGGGACAACAGTCGTTTGCTGACATTCACTCACATCTCCTGCAATCGTCGAAATGAGACCGTTCTTGCAATCAATTTTTCGAATCACATGATTTTCAGAATCAATCACATAGAGATTACCCAGATGATCAAAGGCCACATTTTTCGGTTCATTCACGGACGCCTTGGTCGATGCGCCTCCGTCACCTGCTCCACCTGGTTCACCAATCCCAGCAATCGTTCCAATGTGTCCAGATTGTATAGAATCAATCATCTTATAACCGCCCTAAGTTCTGAAGAATGGTCTCGCCCATTTCCTTCGTTCCCAAAAGCGTTGTGCCCTCACCTTCAATATCTTTCGTGCGAAAGCCTTGATCGAGCGTTATCTGAATCGCCTGTTCAATCAGTTCCGCCTCTTTGGAAAGATCAAAGGAATAATTCAACATCATGGCCAAGGACGCAATAGTTCCGATCGGGTTGGCCATATTCTTCCCGGCAATATCGGGAGCGCTGCCGTGTATCGGTTCGAACATGCCCACGGTCGAGCCAATACTGGCTGAGGGCAGCATGCCAATGGACCCAGTGAGCATCGCCGCTTCATCACTGAGAATATCACCAAACAGATTCGTGGTGACGATCACATCAAACTGCTTCGGATTTCGCACAAGCTGCATCGCACAATTGTCAACGTACATGTGGCGGAGTTCCACATCAGGGTAACTTTTATGCACCTCGATCACGACTCGCCGCCAGAGTTCAGAGGATTCAAGTACATTGGCTTTATCAATAGAGGTGACGAGACGGCGGCGTTTCTGAGCCGATTTAAACGCCACGTGAGCAATCCGCGTAATTTCTTCCGTGGTATAGACCTCGGTATTCACGCCTCGATGACCCGTTGGGGTTGTTTCGATCCCCTTTGGTTTTCCGAAATAAATTCCTCCAGTCAGCTCCCTGACAACCAGCACATCAATGCCGTCAATCACTTCAGGCTTTAGAGTTGACGCTTGAATCAATGCCGAATAAATTTTCGCCGGACGTAAATTGGCAAAAAGCCCAAGCTGTTCTCGAAGTCCCAACAAGGCTCGCTCGGGACGACGCTCATAGTCTAAGCCTTCCCACTTTGGTCCGCCAACAGCACCCAACAACACGGCATCGCTCTCCTTGGCTAACGCCAAGGAGTCTGACGGCAAAGGAATCCCTGCCGAATCAATGGCCGCTCCACCCACCTGCGCATACTCACACGCAAACGCATGACCAAAACGCGACCCAATCGCATCTAAAACTTTGATGGCTTCTGGTACAATTTCTTGTCCAATGCCATCGCCTGAAAACACCGCAATTTTTTTCTTCATTGTCCTCGCCTCAACCCAATAAATCCATAAATAGTATTAACACAGCGGAACCTTCTGCTCAGCACGCGCATGTCGTTCCATCAGCGACATCAACTTATTGAGCGCATTCAAGTAGGCATACGCCGATGCCACAATAATATCCGTATTGGACCCGTGTCCCGTCACTAGTTCCCCATTTTCTTCGACGCGAACAGACACTTCACCTTGCGCATCGGTTCCACCAGTAATAGCTTTCACAATGTAGGCTTTTAATTGACTCTTTGTTTCGGTCAAGCTGGCAATGACTCGATACACGGCATCAACCGGACCATCGCCCGAGCCTGATTGTTGAACAATGTTTCCGTCGACTTCAAGTTCCACCATTGCCGTTGGTTCTTGTCCCACTCCGCTCTTGACCGATAGCCCTTTGAGGACATACCGTTCTGGAACACGAATGGCCGCTTCCGAGACGATCGCCTCAAGATCTTCCTCAAATAATTCCTTCTTTTGGTCCGCTAAGCGCTTAAAACGATCAAAGGCTTCATTCACCTCTTGATCAGAAAGTGTATAGCCCAACTTCTGCAGTTCCTCTCGAAACGCATGTCGCCCGGATAATTTTCCCATAACCAAACGACTGTGGGTTAATCCAATTGATTCCGGCTGCATGATTTCGTACGTATTCTTTTCCTTGAGAAGACCGTCTTGATGGATGCCGGACGTATGGGCAAAAGCATTGGCTCCCACGATAGCCTTATTCGGCTGCACGACCATTCCGGTAATTTTGCTCACCAGACGACTACTCTTTGAAATTTCTTCAGTCAAGATTTGCGTGTCAGCATCATAAAAATCTTTTCGGGTTCTCAATCCCATGGCAATTTCTTCGAGCGACGCATTCCCAGCCCGCTCACCAATGCCATTAATCGTACATTCCACTTGTCCAGCTCCGGCATAAATCGCTGCCATAGAATTCCCGACAGCCAACCCCAAATCATTATGGCAATGAACGGAGATAATCGCCTTGTCGCTATTGCGAACACGCTCTCGAAGCGTTCGAATAATATTGCCGAATTCCTGCGGAGTGGTATAGCCCACGGTATCGGGAATATTCACGGTCCCAGCCCCCGCCTCAATCACAGCTTCGACCACTTCACATAAGTACGAAAGGTCAGATCGTGTGGCATCCATTGGGGAAAACTCAACATCATCGACATAACTTCTGGCATGTTGAACCATTTCGACCGCTCGTATTCTGGCTTCATCACGCGTCATGCGAAATTGATGTTTGAGATGAATATCCGACGTCGACAGAAACGTATGGATCCGGCGCTTGGGTGTACCCTTGAGGGCTTCCCAGGCTCGATCAATATCTTCTGGTTTTGCCCGTGCCAAGCTGCAAATCACGGGGCCTTCAACTTCTTGACCAATCCTCGTAATGGCTTCAAAATCACCTGGAGAACTAAAGGCAAATCCAGCTTCAATAATGTCGACATTGAGCCGGGCAAGTTGTTTTGCCACCAGGACCTTTTCCTCAATATTCATACTCGCGCCAGGAGATTGCTCTCCATCCCGCAATGTCGTATCAAAGATCCTGATCAACCGTGCCATAACCCATACCTCCTATTTTACCTACATTGAGCAATTGTATATGGCGACCTGCACCAATCCCTTGCGCGCCAGCAATTTTAAAAAGCCTCGACAGACCAAAGAGTCTGCCTGCATTTTTTAAAACCCCTGGCATAACGAGGTCCTAGAACATCTCATCCACAAAAATCGCTCAATGTAGGTATGAAAAAAAGCCTTCCTCCCGATCGGGACGAAGGCTAGTTATTTCACCCAGGCACCCGATCGAACTTACACTACACTTTTCCTAGAAGAAAAAGACATTGACTCACAGACATCAACACGACCTGAGACCTTAAGAATGTACAGAATTTCAGACTCACTTTACGTTTCCTTGGATTCCTTCAGAGTGTCCTTGACTCCAGTCGAGTTCTTCTGTCGACGAAATGTTTTCGAAAGTGCTTGATAACCTTGATCAACCAAACCTGAAAGCGCATAAGTTCCGAAGAGCACTAATAACATGAGCTGCGGATAAGCTAAGACCGCCATTAACACAAGAATCGCATACACCAAATAATTGAAATGATGACTTTCACGAAACTTGAGATCTTTGACACTTCGATAATTGATCGTGCTCACCATCAAAAATGATAACACCAAGCTTAAAACCAACCCAAAAATTGGCCGGATGGCATCGCCTAAGGGAAGAACATGATGATCAAAGATCACAAGAGATGCAATGACACCAGCAGCTCCTGGAATGGGCAGTCCCGTAAACGCCTTACTATCATTTGATGCCGCTGATACGTTGTACCGTGCAAGCCGTAACGCACCACACGCCACAAAGGCAAACATGACGGCCGCTCCCAGCATAGTCGGAGTGTTCAACGCCCAGGCATAGATCACGAGCCCCGGAGCCACACCAAACGAAATCAAATCGCCCAAGGAATCGTACTGCAACCCAAATTGGCTGGTACTCTTCATGAGACGGGCAGAAGTGCCATCTAAGGTGTCAAACACAATCGCAACAAAAATCGCGATAGCCGCCGCCTGAAAGTTCCCGTCAAAGACAAAGAGGATCGACGCCAATCCGCTAAACAGGTTACCGGTTGTGAGAAGATTAGGGATGAGATACACCCCCCGTCGCCGTTTAGGTTCTTTTATAAATGATCCACGCATGCTTGTGTCTTCTTTAAAAATTTTGTCATGGTCTTGTTGTGACTCACGTATTTTACCAAAATAATGGTCTGAGAGAAGTGGTGTCCTCTTTATATGGAACTATCAGTACGCTAGGCTAATTCCGCTAGGATTGACGACCCGCCTTTCACTCGATCGCCTGTTTTGACAATAACCTGACTTTCTTCAGGTAAATATAAATCCATCCGTGAACCAAATCGAATCAACCCAAACCGGTCACCCTTGGCCACACGTTCACCCGGGGTCGCCCAACAGACAATTCGCCGGGCAATTAGGCCAGCGACTTGAACGCACAGGACCTTCTTGCCATCAGACCGTTGAATCATCAACGCATTTTGCTCATTTCGTATCGTCGCATCAGGCTTACTGGCCGGGATAAACTGGCCAGGCTGATAGGCCACATCACAGAGGACCCCCTCACAGGGCACTCGATTGATGTGGACATTAAATATATTGAGAAAAATACTTATCCTGATACTTTGAGCTTTCAGAAATCGTGACTCATATTCCCGCTCAACCGCCACGACCAACCCATCTCCTGGAGACACGATCAGCTCATCGCCTGGTGGAATGACACGAGCCGGATTACGAAAAAACCAAGCGCAATAGCTCGCAAGTGCTCCCAATGCCAAGGCAGGTCCCATCCAACCCACGACACCTGCCGCCACGGCAGGCGCTCCGGCCCCTAAAACAAAGGGAACCCCTTCGCGCGCAATTGGTATTCCCCCAGCACGATCAGCCAATGATTGTATCTCCCACCTTCACAGAGAGGTCACACAAGACCGATCAATTTTTACTTTGGTCAACAAGTTTATCTTTTTGCAGCCAAGGCATCATTCCTCGAAGTTTTTGTCCGACTTCTTCAATGGGATGGTCTTCGCCCTTCTTCAAAAGCGCGTTGTAGACAGGTCGATTCGCCTGATTTTCTAACACCCACTCTCGTGCAAACCGCCCGCTTTGAATTTCAGACAAAATCCGCTTCATGGTCTTTTTAGTTTCAGCCGTCACAACTCTCGGCCCTCTCGTGACATCGCCATATTTGGCCGTGGTGCTAATCGAGTACCGCATATTCGCAATGCCGCCCTGATAAATCAGGTCGACGATCAATTTCACTTCATGCAAACATTCAAAATAGGCCATTTCCGGAGAGTAGCCCGCTTCGACGAGTGTTTCGTAGCCAGCTTGAATCAAAGACGTAAGTCCACCGCATAATACCGCTTGTTCACCAAACAAGTCCGTTTCGGTTTCTTCTCGAAAATTCGTTTGAATCACACCGGCTCGAGCCCCACCTATGGCACTCGCATATGCCAACCCAACTTTTGTCGTGTCGCCACTGGGATCTTGATGGACGGCCAAGAGACAAGGCACTCCGCTACCGTTAGAGTATTCTGAACGAACAAGATGTCCTGGCCCTTTCGGCGCGACCATAAACACGTTGGTTTTTTCCGTTGGTTGAATTTGACCAAAATGAATATTAAATCCATGGCCAAAAGCCAGATACGCCCCATCTTTCAAATTCGGAGCAATATCCTTTTCGTAGATCGCCGCTTGAGATTCATCCGGGGCCAAGATCATTACCACGTCCGCATCTTTCACGGCATCAGCCGTCGGCATCACTTTCAAGCCAGCCGCTTCAGCCTTTCGCCAAGACGAGCCTGGTCGCACACCCACGACAACATTGACCCCGCTTTCGTGTAAATTCAAAGCATGGGCATGCCCCTGGCTGCCAAAGCCGACAATCGTCACTTTTTTCTTTGAAATGTTTTGTTGATTTGCATCTTTCTCATAGAAAATATTCATAACGGACTCCTAAAACATACAAGAGGGTTGGGCCATATTCTCCGAAAATAATCAGGCCGGAGATCGTTGAAATGATACGTGTCAGTTCACTTTGGCAAGTGGCCGGGATTGAGCACTCGCGGTGCGAGTCGGCTCTCGTCCAATAGCGACCCTGCCCGTTCGAACCAGTTCTTTAATGCCGAGCGGTTGAAGGAGATTAATAATCGCTTGGACTTTTCGGACATCGCCAGTCACTTCAATGGTGTAAGACATCGGCGAGGAATCAACAACATTAGCTCGAAAAATATCGGCAATGCGAAGAGCCTCGGCACGATCTTCTGGACGGGTATGCACTTTTATGAGGGCTGTCTCTCGTTCAACATATTCACTTTCACTAATATCAACAACCTTGATGACGTCAATGACTTTATTTAATTGCTTTAAAATTTGCTCAATAATTCGCTCTTCCCCAGTTGTCACAATGGTCATCATCGAGATGGACGGATCAAGAGTCGGCGCAACCGAAAGACTTTCGATATTAAAACCACGTCCACTGAATAACCCGGCAACACGAGACAGCGCACCAAATTTATTTTCTATCGTGAGAGAGATAATATGTTCCATATGCGAGTAAACCTATAATCGTGTTTCTAAAGTGTGAGGGATATCATCAGCTTTGCATGGCTTAATTCAAAAAGAATCGTCAGGAAAGTTCGACGTTCTTTGCCAAGATGACTCGAGGCACGGCTTTAGGCCGTTAAGATTGGATCTTTGCCTTGCTGAGTTTTTTTCTTGCCAGTCGGTTGAGGTTTCTTCAAATCCGGCGGGTCAGCCAACAGCATTTCATGATTACTTCCGCCAGCCGGAATCATCGGATAACAATTCTCATATTGATACACCGGAACATCGATCACGACCGGTCGATCAATGGATAAGGCTTCTTGAATCCCAGCATCCACCTCACTGACTTTTTCGATTCGTACACCTGCGGCGCCGTAGGCTTCGGCTAACTTCACAAAATCAGGATGTTGGTCAAGGTAACTGGAGGCATAACGACCTTCATAAAACAGATCCTGCCATTGACGAACCATCCCATGAAATCGATTATTAATGACAAAGATTTTCACAGGCAATTTCTCAATCACAGCGGTCGCCAGTTCTTGCGTGTTCATTTGAAAACTACCATCTCCGGCGACGCAGAGTACTAAGCGATTTCTAAACGCAGCTTGAGCTCCCATAGCGGCGGGGAATCCAAACCCCATGGTCCCGAGCCCCCCTGATGTCAACCACGTCCGCGGACTGGGTAATTTAAAGAATTGAGCTGTCCACATTTGGTGTTGCCCAACGTCTGTCGAAACAATTGGATCACGCCCTTCCGTCAGCTTGTACAGCCGTTCAATCAGATACTGCGGTTTTATCTGGCCTTCCGGATCCTGGTCGTAGTGTAAGGGATGCTCAGTTTTCCATTTCTGGAGTTGATCCCACCAAGGTTTCCGGAGATCTCGTTGATTGCCATTGACCGTCGCTCGAAGAATCGTATTCAGTTCCTCCAAGACTCGTTTACAGTCGCCTACAATAGGAATATCAACGTGAACATTCTTCCGGATAGAGGTTGGATCGATATCAATATGAATGACTTTGGCTTGAGGACAAAACTCGGAAACCTTTCCAGTCACACGGTCATCAAATCGAGCACCAACAGCAATCACCAAATCTGAATAGTGCATGGCCATATTGGCGACATAGGTTCCGTGCATACCCAACATGCCGAGGGAGAGCGGATGGGTTCCAGGAAACCCGCCCAATGCCATCAATGTCATATCGACAGGAATCTGAGTCATCTCGGCCAATTCGAGCAACTCTTTGGAGGCACCTGAAAACACCACGCCTCCACCAACATATAAGATGGGACGCTTAGCCTTTGTGATCGCTTCAGCCGCTTGCTTAATTTTCCACCGACTGCCCTCATAGGTGGGACTATAGCCCCGAATCGCGACAGAGTCAGGATACTTAAAGTCCGCTTTGTCCATGGAAATATCTTTAGGGATATCAACCAAGACAGGGCCAGGGCGACCGGTCGACGCAATATAAAATGCTTCCTTAATGGTCACCGCTAAATCATTGACATCCTTCACCAAGAAATTATACTTGGTACATGGACGACTCAGACCAATATTGTCAGCTTCCTGAAAGGCATCATTCCCAATCAGCGCAGTCGGCACTTGGCCAGAAAACACGACGATAGGAACAGAATCCATATAGGCATCAGCAAGAGCAGTAATTACATTCGTCATCCCAGGACCGGAAGTAATCAGCGCAACGCCAGGCTTCCCCGTCGCCTTTGCAGACCCGACGGCCATAAACCCGGCTCCTTGCTCATGACGAGTGAGAATCACTTCAATATCTTTTTGTTGGTGCAGCACATCGAAAATCTTGAGGACCACACCGCCTGGTAAGGCAAAAATGGTTTTCACGCCTTCGCGTTTCAACGACTCAAGAAAAATTTCAGCACCTGTCAGTTGCATGATGACTCACCCTCTTGTTATGGACTCCCTCACGTCGGAGCCTGCGTGTGTGTTTAATGTAAGGTCTACTGCGTAGAAAAATACTCAGGATTTAATCATGAGTTGAAAAGACTTTGTTAAGTATTTGATGAATATGGCATGATATTCTTCCTCTATTTGACAAGTCAACAACCATTCTAACATGGAATAGCCATCCAACCAACTGTTTCAGGTAATTCATCCATGCCTCTCCAGCCGATCGTCTACCCATAATGTTTGAAGACGAACTTGACGAATTCACGCGAAAACACCTACGACGCCAGCTCAAAACCGTCAACTCTGCGACTGCCCCCACCATCACGATCGACGGAAAACCTGTTATCCAACTGGCCTCCAATAACTACTTAGGCCTGGCCAATCACCCTGAAGTCAAAGAAGCCGCGATCCAGACCATACAACACTATGGAGTGGGCTCAGGAGCTTCACGCCTGATTTCAGGCACACAAACCCCACATCACGGACTGGAAACCGCTCTCGCTCACTTTAAAGCGACAGAAGCCGCCCTGACCTTTGGTACCGGATACAGTGCCAACACAGGGATTATTCCCACATTAGTCGGATCACAAGACCTTATTCTTGCTGACCGTCTTTGCCATGCCAGCCTCATCGATGGGTGTCGAATCAGCCAAGCCACCCTTCGAGTCTTTCATCACAATGATACGACACATCTCAAACAACTCCTCGAAAAACGATCTGGAGCACAGAAAACGTTGATTATCACGGAAGGGGTTTTCAGCATGGATGGAGACATCCCACCGCTTCCAGAAATCGTAAACCTGGCCAGTGACTTTCAAGCTACCTTGTTAGTTGATGACGCGCATGGCACGGGAATCATGGGAAAACATGGACGTGGCATTGTCGAACATTTTGAGATAGATCCCAATGTGCTCATTCAAATGGGGACTCTCAGCAAAGCCTTGGGCACAATCGGCGGATACGTGGTTGGTTCTCGCTCATTGATTGATTACCTTATTAATACAAGCCGCTCATTCATCTATACGACCGCACCTCCGTCTTCTATGGCCGCAGCAGCCCAAGCGGCCATCAACATTATCCAATCTGACCCAGACCGTCGAACACGGCTCTGGCAAAATCGCGATCAACTCTATCAAGGGCTTAAGGCCATGGGCTTTCAACTCACTAACACCCAAAGCCCCATCCTTCCCATTATCCTGAGTGATCCTCAACTCGCAGTATCGATGAGCACAAGATTGCTAGAACACGGAATCTACATTCCCGCCATTCGACCGCCTACTGTTCCGAAAGGCACAAGTCGTCTTCGGCTCACCGTGACCTCAGAACATACGTCTGCCCAAATCGAAACAGCTCTGACCGCACTTGATCTGATCAGGAAGGAATTAGGCGTGAAGGGATAGACGAAATAGTTCAGGTTCAACAGAATCTGCTTACTTCATAAAAATCTAGTGTGAATAGCGTATCGATCCTCTCTTTTTAACCATCTCGAAGCGTCCCCCTATACGTGTCATTTGTGCATGGTAAAATCAGTCAAGTTCTAGACATTTCATAGGCATAGACTAGCTGCTCTATGCATTCACTTGATGGAGAACACCATGCCCTATCGCACGTTCTGGTTTTTATGTTTAGCCGTGCTGCTTCTACCAGCCGTGACAGCCGCTCAGAAGACAAGCCTGACTGAAGCAGATCAACTCCCAATTTCGAAAGTCGTTCTCTACACAAGCGGCGTAGGGTATTTTCAACATGATGGAACCGTCCAAAATCAAACGGACATTCAACTTCCCGTTCAAGTCACCAATATTAACGATCTGCTGAAAAGTCTGGTTGTTCAGGATTTTGACGGCGGGACTATTTCATCCATTCAATATCAATCTCAAGACCCGCTGGCGAAAACACTGAGTTCGTTTAGTCTCGATCTTTCCAATCATCCAACCTTGGGACAACTCCTCATTCAATTACGAGGAGAACCCATTCATCTCACGACCCCAACGCCGATTACTGGAACGATCATCGGGGTCGAGAAAAAAGCTGAATGGAACGGAACGGGAACCGCCTCACAACAGATTGAAGTGGAATACTTGAATGTTCTGGCAAACGGAAGGTTGCGGTCCATACCGCTTCCCCTCATCCAGGACATTGAGATCGTGAATCACGCCCTCAACAAAGAACTGCAACAAGTCTTGGGCGTCTTATCCCAGAGTCACGACCGGCAGAAAAAAACAATCGCCATCACATTCGAAGGAGAGGATGAACGGCGAGTACGAATGGCCTATCTCAGAGAAACGCCAGTCTGGAAAACGTCGTATCGATTAATTCTTCAGGATGATGATGAACCATTCCTGCAAGGATGGGGAATTATCGATAACACCACGGATCACGATTGGGATCAGGTGCAGCTCTCGTTAGTCTCAGGACGACCCATCTCATTCATGATGGATCTCTATCAACCACTCTACGCACCCCGCCCGTTCGTTAGATCAGAATTGCATGCGGCTTTAAGACCTCAAACACATGGAGACAATCTTTCCATGGAAACTGAAATAAAAGAAGAAAGTCGGATCGGTTCACGTAAAAGTCGCACAAAAGCCAAACGATTTAACGACAACCAAGCCCTGCGCCAAGAAGACCAAGAAACCATGATGGACTTTGCTGCTCCCGCACCAGCAGAATCACGAATGGGGGCGGACTGGAATCTTCGGCAAGGCGTTCAGGCCGCCGCCCAAGGACAGGAAACCGGCGAACTATTCAGCTACGTGATTCAAGCACCAGTGAGTATTCCACGACATGGATCCGCCATGCTGCCCATCCTCAATCAAGCTGTCACCGGAGAAAAACTGTCACTCTATAATTCGACCACTCACGCCAAACATCCGCTACAGGCATTCAGACTCAAAAACATCACTGACCTGTCCCTCATGCAAGGACCCATCACCGTATTTGATGACAATGCCTATGCCGGAGATGCACAAATGAAAGATTTAGCTCCCGGACAAGATCGACTCATCAGCTATGCCTTGGATCTGACCACCGAAGTCCATCGAAAACCGATTCCACTCGCACAAGAACTCGTCTCCGCAAAACTCCGAAAAGGCGTGCTCATCGCCACACGAAAAGCACTCAATACTACGACGTACACTATTATCAATCGTAGTCAGAAACAAAAAACTGTGCTCGTCGAACACCCCTACCGCTCTGACTGGAAACTCGTCAACACCCTCACGCCAGTCGAGCAAACACGAAACATGTATCGATTTGCCATGACCGTTGATACTGGAAAAACAGAATCGTTAACCATTCAGGAGGGGAAATCACTTGAAGAAACTGTGAGCCTCATCACTTCTGGACACGACATCATCGGCGTCTATCTAAAGGCTCAACAGGTAAGCGCCGATGTGAAGACCGCACTTGAACGTGTTGTCGAACTACGTCAGCAACTCTCGCACACACAAGACGCTCGCCAACAACACGAGTCTCGAATCACGAACATTGCCAAAGACCAAAAACGAATTCGGGACAACATGAACCGCCTCTCCCGACAAAGTCAGCTATACACGCGATATGTCAAAAAACTCCACGCGCAAGAAACGGAACTTGAAACGATTCAGCAAGAGATGGACGCTCTGGTCAAAAAAGAAATCTCTCAGAAGCAGACGCTTGAAGAGTATGTTATGGGCTTGGCAATTGGGTGACAGCTAAAAAACGCGACTGGAATTTCTCGTGAATAAGAAAAATATCTTCGGGGCATTACTCAGACGAAAGATCCGCATCAAAGGTCCCAGCAAGTTTCTCAACGCCTTTGCTCGCTGCTTTCCGTCATAAAAAGTACATACGAACAAGTAAAAACAAGTGCAGAGATCATTATTATGTAACAAAGGATTTGAGAGATAATTCAGAAGACTGGTTCAATACTGAACTATTCCGCGACTATTCATAAAGACGATATGAGGCCGCAGGCATGGGGCAAGGTTTCTGACCTCTTCGGCTTCGTTGTGCCTAACCGGACGGCTCAGGAAGGGCTTGTCCAATGTATAAGCCTACGCACGAGCCCACATAACCGGCTACGTTTGTGAATTATGCAACGATGCCAATCTTGATAATGTTTGTTAAAGCTCAACGCAGGCAAAGACCTACGATGATTTCAGAGGGAATTCAATAATGATGCCCCCCATGACATCATTGAGCTTGTAGTTACTCCTCGGACTGAGCGAGTGTTCATTATGACAGGTTACGCAGGTTTCAGAGACTGCTCTATCCGCATAGATCGCTTTAAAGAGGGGACCGGTTGGCTGATTGATCGTACTCGTCTGCACTGTACTTGGATCATCCGACACCGCCTGCAATCCTGTTCGTTCAATATCGTTGACCGGCCCATTGGTTTTATCAATAGGCCACAAACTCGCTAGACGGTATTTCAGGCCAGCTCCCTTCCTTTCCACCTCCAGCCCTGCAAACTGAAGCATTTGAGCTGGAAGGGGAAGCTTGTCCTTCTCAGCCCAGTCTTCTGCCACCAGGTCTTTTCCATGATGCTTCATTCTTTCCACTACGAGGGAAGCATAGAGGGTCCGGTCTGCTTCAATGATCGCGTGAACATAACCTGCAACCACTTTTGGGTCAACACAGGCCTCGCCACCTGCTTCTTTTGTTCCTGAGGAACAACCCACATACGCGATCAACACGATGCCAGCAAAAATGGTTCGCCACAAGAAACCTGTTTTGATCATGACAGCACCTCCTTTGTAGGTACCCTCAGTAAAAAGAGACCGCCCCTGTACTGCCGATGAGGAAGGGAATATTTCCCAACCTTCCTGGCTGGTCTGGGCTTCTTCTCTCACCTTGTGAACAAAACACAAAAGCCCTTCAGGCACAGAAACCTGTCGGGCTTTCTAAGGAAGTCTTGTGATCGATCTTGTCTGTTCACGTCAGTCACCCCATGGTTAAACCCTGGCGGAAATCTGTGAACGGGTTAAAGTCTACGCCTCTGCAGCAACCTAGTCAACAAGATCACTTGCGAGGTTCGCTGTAAAGAAAGCTCTCAGAAGCAAGCACTTGAAGAATATGTCTTGGGGGTATAAGTTGGCTAACAGAAATGTGAACTCAGCCTTGTCGCTTATCGAGACATAACCAGCGGGGAGTCACGATCAGCAGGATAGAGTAACCAAACGACGGGTCAAAACATATTACAGAAACTTGAAACCGTTCGCCTCATCGTCTGTCAATCATTCGCCTAATTTACGAGTCTGGGGTAGAGGCCCGTTTTTTGATTTGCAATCGATTTTCAACTGCCGAGGCTCCGGCTTCAAACGCTTGCTGTTCGGCAATCACCCGTTGCGGAGCATGTTCGACTGAGCCATTCAAGATGGCCGTTCCATCCTTCACCGTTGCCACGATATCTTGCTCTGAGAGATAGGGATTCCACCACACTTGATTTTCAATATCTAGTTGGATGTCTCCATCCGTTTTTTCTTCTTCTCGAGTCGCAAATTCGATTTTATTCTGCAAAGCATGTACGCCCCGGATACGTGATGACACATTTTCAGCCCGATGACGTTCGTAAATCGAATCCACGGTTCCAGTCAGGAGAGCCGTTCCCTTCCGGACAGCCACCGACAGCGGAAACCTTGCCAGAACCGGATCATGCTTAAAAGCATTCTGAATACGAGTACGGATGACTTGATCAGTCATGGAGGAACTAGTTTGAACCGTGAGTTGATTCTTCACGGCACGAACCCCAACGGTATGCTGCACATCCTCTTCCGCTTCCCGTTTGATGGACAGAAACGGCACCGTTCCCGTGAGGGTCACAATTCCGTGTTTGACCGAAACGCGAATGTCGAACAAGGCCAGACGAGGGTCATAGGCCAAGACACGATGAATGGCATCAGTGATACCCTCATCCGTTGGGGTGGGACGATGGGAACGAATCATGGGGTCATCAGTCCCTCGCATGACTTCAACTCCATTGATCTGCACGTCCCGAACACCTGACACCCGAGAAAGCTCTGCGATCCGATGTTTTTCATACACGCTTCGCACACGACCACTCAACGTCACTACACCATCCTGAACGCTCACCTTCACTAATTCAGGTCTTTCAACCCATACATCAAATTGATATCGACGCACAATTTCTTTCCGAATGACGGAGTCCGTTCTCCCTTCAACCAAATGAACCGTCAGCGCATCTCGAACAGCCTGAACACCTCTCACCATTTTCGCGACACTCAGGGCTGACTGCTTCTCCTGCCACGATTGTAACTGACCTTTTAGGGTGACGACCCCTCGCTTTACCGAGATGTCAAGATTTTTCAACTCAACCACAGGATCTTCACGAAACTGATGTTCCAGTTGTTCCTGAATCGTCGAATCTTTCGTCTTGCCCACTGGGCCAACGGAGATACGATCGATCACACCACGGACCCCTCGGATCACCTGAGCCAATTCACCAGCGCGTTCCTGTGCCCATAAGCTCTCGGCCGTACCTTTGAGCGTGGCCACCCCCTCATGGACCGAAACCTCGATAGCAGAAAATAGCCGGCGGCTGACCCGCGAAAACTTTTTCTTGATAGCTACTGTTATTCGCGCATCATCCACAGTGCCAGGACGCTCTGGTTCCCTCACAGTGGGACGAGAGTCGATCTCAGCGTCAGGAATATCAATACTCGTATCGTCCACCCGTTCTGAGGTAAACCCAGGAGAACTACCAAGGCACACAACAGTCACGAATGCAAGAAATTGGAAGCGGAAGTGCATACGTTTAACCATCCTAAAAATGAATAAGGGGTGATCATCTACATTATAAAGAGAAAAGTTGATAAAACCAGTTGATAAATGACACATCTTCAACAAAAAAATGTCTCAACTCGAGGATCAATTCGAACCACACGCAATCCTCAGATGATGATCTTCATTCAATTCATGAGTCACGCGAACTGTTCGCGACTGCCCACCAATAGTCCTGACTGTTAACGTTAAAGCGTCCATGGTGGGCTGAACAGTCTGAACAAATCAGACGCACAGGCTTTTCCACGTGCTGTTGGTGAAATAAAAATTCATGCAAATGCGGCCGCCACATGCCCTGGTGTTCCAACACCAGAATTTGAAAAAAACAGCCAACGTGATAATCTATATAAGAAAAGCCGACAAGAGAGTAAAAGAAATCTATGACCAGTACTCAATATCCCTAAGCGAAGGGTATCCCGTATGACAATCAATGTCGGTGACTTTGTCGTCTTTACGAAATCAAAAACATCGTCTCAGCCCAGTCCGCGCGCGCAAGAAATCTACCCCGCCCAGCATGGAGAAACCTATTCATACACGATTAACAAGTTTTGGAAAGTGATCCAGGTCTTTGATGACGACACGATCGAAATCGAAACACGCCGGGGGAAGCGGCATCGACTGGACAAGAATTCCCCCTTGCTACGCAAGGTCACACTGTGGGACCGGTTGAGATTCCGGGACCGGTTGTTTTAAGGCTAGGCCAAATAGACTCGACAAGCTTATCAATTCCTCTTACACTTACTGCGACCTCTCATCCCTTCAGTCTTGCCACTTCAAACAGAACAGGAGAGACAATCATACACTCTCCTCAGGGTCTCGTGACACTAGAAACATTGTCTTAGTTGAGCATTTGTGCCGAACCCGTTTTCGACTCAACAGGGCCCGCAATAACCAACTGCCCCCGCATGATCGGATGCAATTCACAATGATAGGGATAGCGGCCAGGTGCAAGACCTGGGACAGAGAAACTGCCGTTCGGCGGTACTGCTCCGGAATCAAAAAGACACGGACCTTCTTTGTCACAACCGTCATGCCGGACCGTATGGGAGGATGCGGTGGGATTATTCCAATGTATAGGAGTTCCCGATTGGATAGTCGCCTCAAATGGACGATAATAGGGAGCCCAACTTTCCATATGAATACTGACAGGCGTGGAATGCATTTGTCCAAACCCCACACCATAAATCAGAAACAGTATACCAAATCCTAACAACGTTGTTAGCAATTTCCTTTGCTGAACCATGACCATATCTCCTTTATATAACGCGTCGCATTTACAGAAGAATGTGGCGCTATCAACTCACCTTAACGATATTATACTCCTCAAGGTCGTAAGAATTCGATTCACCTAATAACCAACTCTCATAAAAAATCAGTGAAAACTTCGTGAACATACATAAGTTTTCCATAAAATTCACACTCCTCAGGATCGCAACCGGCATCAAAAAATGAATGAAGGTGAACCCCAATAATAACTCGACTCTGCCCCTTTCACATGTTCTCTCAAAAGACTGAAACCGACAGGCTATAGACTGTGACAAGAAGAAGTCGTCCTGACAAAGGGAAGAAGCGGTATCACGCTTCCCTCAGAAGAGAAGGGTTCTAGGTGGCTTCAGCATTGAAGCGATACCCCACACCGAGATCAGTCAAGATAAATCGGGGTTTAGCAGGAGTTTTTTCAATTTTCTTTCTTAACTGCCGCACAAGAACGCGAAGGCTTTGCGTGTCGTCTTCGTGCCCAGGACCCCACACAGCAGAGAGCAACATTCGGCGGGTGAGGACTCTCCCAGCGTTTTGTACCATATATTTCAGAAGTTCGTATTCCATCGGTGTCAGCTTAATTGGTTCACCACTCAAATGTAATGCACGACGTTCAAAATCGATTTCGAGGTCACTAAACGTGAGTACAGGGTTGACGTCCTTAGAACCGACAACCCGACGCAACACTGATCGAATCCTCGCGATCACCTCCTCAGTACTAAACGGTTTCGTGACGTAATCATCAGCCCCATGTTCTAAGGCTTCTACTTTTATTTTATCATCTCCAATGGCTGAAAGAAAAATGATGGGGAGCGTTGACCACTTTCTAATTTTTTGAGTAAGTTCTAGGCCATCCATGCCAGGCAAGAGTAAATCAATAATCGCAACATCGGCAGGTCGCTGTTGTAACAGATCCAGCGCCCGCTCCCCGCTCTCGGCCGCGATCACCGTAAAGCCCCGTTCCTCCAAACTCAATTCTAAACATCGTCGAATTTCCCGCTCGTCATCGACGACTAAAATTCTTGCCCCCTTATTCATCATGAACCCCATCCGGATCAGTGGTAGAAGATAACACACGGTCTTGAGACTGAGCATGCAATGGCAGCGTAAACGAAAAACATGTGTGTAAGTTCACAGTTGTCTCCACAGTAATGGTTCCGCCATGAGCCTCAATGAGGCTTTTACAAATCGCCAGCCCTAAACCAGTCCCTCGGATATGACGCTCTCCTCTGGAACGAACGCGATAAAACCGATCAAATATTTTCGACACCTCATCTTTGGGAATACCCTCCCCAACGTTCGACACATGGACTTCCACAGAATCATTCACGCGCCACGCCTTTAACCCAATCGCAGAACCCCTCATCGAATATTTCAGCGCATTTTCTAAAAGATTAATAAGAACCTGTTGAATTTGAATCCCGTCAACAAACAAGGGAGGCAAATCATCCTCTAAATCCAAATGTAGCTCTCGTTGCTCGAGATTTTTCCCCAGAACACCAATAGCGCCCTCAATCAAGTCTTCCAAAAGTTCCCAGTCGCGTTTGGGCTTCAATATTCCAGCCTCGATTCGAGACATATCTAAAAGATTTTCGACTAACCGGGATAAGTGATCAATTTCTTGATGAATGGACTGAACATACTCACCTCGAGGACTCGGCATGACTTTGATCGACGAGTCAAAAGCCCTGGAAACCATGGCCTTAATCGAAGTAAGTGGAGTTCGAAGTTCATGCGAAACCGAAGACAACAATGCCGATTTGAGCGTATCGCTTTGACGCAATGCATGAAGAGTCTGGACTTCACTTTGACGTAAATCTTCTTGAATTCTTTGCCGCGCAAGAATCTCACGCTCTTTTTCTTTATTCGCCCTCAATACTTGTAGTGCAAGCAACATTCCAAGTAACCCGACAAGACACACGACCACGACCTGCCACTCGACCATTATCGTCACTTTGGCGCGTGACTCCGCAGCAAGCATCTTCACCGCGTCATCCGTGACGTTGTGGAGAGTCACATTGAGACTGCGCAGTTCATTCAACACTTTTTGATATGATGGACTAGTTAGCTCTAACTCTAAAAACACATCAGCCTTATTGGTCAAGGTCTCAATCAATTGTCTTTGCTCTTCCAGCTTCTCTCTAATCGCGTCAGTGGGAGCCGGCGGCAAATGCGCCAGAGTTTTTGTATCAAGATTACTAACCGCCTCTCCCCCATTCGTCAAAGCATCTAATGTTTGCTGAAGAAGTAAACGAGTTGCACGATAATTCGCTGTGCCCCCCTGTGAAACCAACAGGACTTGCATCAAATGTCTCGTATTGAGCATCCGCTGTCGTCCTGCAAGATCAATGATGACCGCATCAGACCTTTGGCTTTGAAATGTGATATATGTGAAGGCGAGCATACCCGCCATGGTGATCACATACAGCGTAATAATCCAGGCAAACCCTACACGTAAACCTAAATCGTGTTGCCAAAATGATTGCCACTGAAAATGTTTCATACGTATCGTATTATAGTACTTTTTTGATGCGTCGACTGATATATCTAGGTGCGTAATTGCTCGGCACTCATGGAATAGGGACACAGACGACTCGTCACCTTTCACAGGGGAGTTCATCGATGAAGAGTAAATTGTAGTAAAAAGTCCGGCCGGTCCCTCATTCTTTGTCTTAAAATGACATACGGAATCATTGAAATGTTGAGGATCCGGGCTTGCGGTCTTTCAAGGACCAGGCCACTGACTCAATCTAGAGAAAATATGAATCAATTGACTAACGACACCGCCAAGGATTACGTTTCAACAAGCCTCGATCGAAGCATGGGTTCAACTCGACTTTGTCTGGAATGTAGAAATTCTGATTTTATTTCACGTTGCAACGGACACCAACAACGCGCACATGAACTCACCTCACAGTCATGATTCGGAAATCGAAATTGTCAATCGATTCTTTTCGGGAACAGGACGAACTTATGATTTTATGGTCAATGTCGCCACCTTTGGTATTGATCATTTATGGAAACGACGAATTATAAGTTTGATTCCCCCGAATTCTACACGAATCTTAGACTTGGCTTGCGGCACGGGAATTTTGACGCTGAGTCTTGCGCGCCGTTTCCCCGACTGCCAGGTTGTGGGTGTTGAGCTACGCGATGAATACTTGACGTTGGCTCGAGAAAAGGTATCCCGTCTTGGAATCACGAATGTAGAGTTCGTTTTGAGCCGAGCTGAGGAATATGAGTCACAGACGTCATACGATGCGATTGTCTCCTCCTATCTTGCGAAGTATGCCGACTTGCCAACGCTCATGCTCAGAGCACAGCCCATGTTAAAGGAACATGGATTATTGCTGATGCATGACTTTACCTTCCCTCCGCCCTCCTTAGTCTGGCTTTGGCGAATGTATTTCTGGGTGCTTCAACATATTGGAACTCCGTTCTTTCCTTCCTGGCGAGAGATCTATTACGGGCTTCCCCAATTGATTGAAGAGACTCGCTGGGCCTCCGACCTCCCACCTCTGCTTAAGGAGCATGGCTTCAAAAACATTCGACGGGAGGACCTCACGGCATATGGCTCTGCAATTTTTACAGCCACAAAATGAACAAGTGATATTTCGAACATGCCCTAGACACCGCTCAATCGCCAGACCACCATCCCCGCCCCCACCAGTATGACCCCTAGGCTAAGGCTTTTAAGAATGCCTTCCCACCGTTGAATCTGCTCACGTAAGAGTGAAGAATCTTCTGTAGCCAATTGGCGTTTCAGCTGCTTGTACGGTCGAGAAGCCTTTATCTCCACAAGACTCAGGGTCCCCATCGCACTGGCCATGAGAATGGCGGAAAACGAGAGACGATTGGTCTGCAACACATAGCCGGCTAATACCGGAAGAAAGCCCCAGGAAAAGGCAAACCACCGATCCGTGTGAAATCTTCTCTCAAACCATTCGAGGTTATAGGCACACAGGAAGAATCCCTCAGGGATGGCGATAAGCCACAGTAACGGGGTATGAAACACCATGTAATAGAGGCCAATGGCATAGGCGAGGCCGATTGTGACAAGCGACAGGATGATCAGCATATGTCTGGGAAAAACCGTGCCCCACGGTTTCGCCCCCTTCCTCCCCAATGCATCCAAGGCATGCCCACCAATGCCTAATGCCAGAAAATAAATGACCAAAATCGCAATCACGCGATCCCATATAATCTGTTGAGAAAGCATGGAACCAATCACCGCAAATGAGAGGACCATGGCGGTGTAGGGGAGAAACAATAAACCGACGAAGATCCTAAATTTTTCTGGCCCAAATGATGGCACAAACCATTCTGCCCGTCGGTCACCGGTGCCAGCCATATCCATGTTGCCCTCCTTGTTAGAGGCCAAAGACTTTCTGACTAGGAACTCGACGAAGTGGACTCCTGAATGTGAAACATAAAGTTTCCTGTTACGCTATCGTTGAGTCACAAAACTTTTACCACGTGCATTGACGAGTAAGCCCTTGAATTTGGCTTTTTGATAGGAAAGACGTTGAACAAAGACAGAAGTATATCGAAACCGTTTCCTGTTATACCACGACTTTTAGTCCTTACCCTAATACGAGTTAACGATAAATGTGCAATTCTCGTATATGCCGCTCTTGATTGGTATCGGGAATAGACATCACGCGCTCGAGAGACTGTATATAGGCTGAGGGAAGATGATGCTCTCGTGCTCCGCGGAGAACATGTTCTTTGTACCAATGATAGGGCTGTAGTGTTGCATCAATATTCATCGCGTAGTATGTCATCGCTTCAAGCTGTGTTCCTTGAAACGTATGCACCTTGACCATTTTGGCTTCATAGCCGTGGCCTCGTTCCTCTATCGTGTCTAATTTTTCTTTTTCTAATTCGTAAATCTCATACGCCACGCCGAAGACGACATTGTTAGAGTTTCCTGAATGCATGACATCACACTTTGCCGAACCGTCTTGACTCTTTTTGTGAAACATCAGTTTATGCTCAGGGAGACTGGCGACGCACACGACAGACGCCGACGGCAATCGATGTTGAAGCCGTCTCGTCGACATATTTGAGCCATAGGCAAAGTAATACATATGTGATCGTCTCAGATCTCAGAGCTATTGAATATCGTGAACTGCTGGGTGAATTGGGTACCACACAGGAAGAGCGTTTACTCTTAAGCCGTCAACATACAACGGGAGAATGATCGGAATAAATAAAAAGTATACTGCCCCTTTACTCTCTTCTAGGTATGCGTCGAAGTCTCAGTGTTTGAGCTTCACTTTCCACACAGTCGATTAATTTTTTGAGCAAGAGCAAAATCTGCCTCACTAATGCCGCCAACGTCATGCGTGGCCAGATCAATTTTGACCGTGTTGTAGACATTAAACCATTCAGGGTGATGCCCCGCAGATTCGGCAAGCAGCGCCACACGCGACATAAATCCAAAGGCTTCCACAAAATCTGCGAACTTAAATTCCCTATGCAATTTACTATCTTGAAGCTCCCAACCAGAAAGCTCAGTGAGTTTGTTATCTATTTCATGTGAGGAAAGCTTGGTTAATGCCATATCCCTTCTCCTTATTAAGATTTTTTTACTACAAACGATTACATCGTCGACAACGCTACACGAGTCATACCGACAACAATTGACAAACCAACAAGCTATTTCTGATTGTCAGGCACCGGCTCCATCTCTGCTGACACTGGATGATGTATCTTCTGCCACTGCAAATAACATTCAGATACGATTCGATGTTGTTCTTCACGCGCGGATTGACAAGACGAGGAACAGCGAGGCTGACCCGCAGTAATCTCTGGAGAAGATTCGGGACTATCTTTGATGAGAGCCGTTTGGGTCCGTTCCTGGTACATATCACTTTCGCCTTCTGCGGCCTGATTAATATCTTCAGGCACGGTCTCCAAACACGCATTGTACGCTTTTTCACCTGGAGTCAGAGTGAAACACCCACTCAGGGTAAATCCTACAAGAAGGAAAAGAGCAACTACTTTCATGTCGTAACCTCCATACAAAACAGGAGAAATAATAGGGCGATTGCCGCAGGAATCAATGCATCAAACGCCCTAGAAGTATAATAATATACCTTTGAGTAGCGCTTCCAGTCTTCCTCTGTCAAGATACTCATACCGCCTTTGCAATTGCCCAAAAGCAATGAAACCCAACATGAGCAAGACTGCCAAAACCAGAATTAAGAACATCCAGGTTTGGCCCGTCAACATTTCAATTACGGAGGCATTCACGATCTCCAAGGGCGAAATGACGGTGGCCGAGAACATTTTTGTCAGAATTACGCTGACGACGGGGACACATGGGTATGGAGAAATTTCCCCGTTCCCTGCACTGACAAGTGAGACCCAAGAAAATTGCCTCACCATGGCAAGATCCATGATCAACGAGCTCATAGGAAAAGATGTTCTGGAATATCGTGCAATTTCGACTCAACTCGAAACATCCCTCACTCACCACCCATCCGTACGTTGTGGCTTGGAAACGGCGATGGTTGACGCCTTGTGCCGGGAAATAGGCATACCCTTGTGGGCACTGTGGGGTGGGACCGCAGTTAAAGAGTATGAAACGGATGTCACCATACCAATACGAGCCGCATCAGAATCCGTTACGATGGCACGTAACTGGTATCAGCAGGGATTTCGCATCTTCAAACTGAAAGTTGGAGAAAAGATTGAAGACGATATTGAAACACTCTCGGTTTTCGACAACGCATTCGAGGATATCTCACTAATCGTCGATGCCAATCAAGGCTATTCAGTCGAAGAGGCACGACAAGTTGCCCAAAAACTGGAAAGTCTTCATGCCAAGGTCATAGCCTTCGAACAACCCATCGACCGACACGACCTTGCCGGAATGGCAGACCTTACCAAGCAAACATCGATTCCGATTGCCGCAGACGAATCGGTGTTCACTGTTGAAGATGCCCGCCGCATCATCAAAGAGCGAGCCGCTGATCTGATCAATCTGAAAATCACCAAAAGCGGTCTGCTCCCCACGGTTGAAATCGTGTCCCTCTGTCGCGCCAACAATGTGCCACTGATGATCGGCGGCATGATCGAAACACGGATTGCCATGGGCTGTTCTTTTTCGCTCGTGCTTGGATTGGGTGGGATCACAATCTTAGATCTAGACACGCCACTGCTGATGGCAGACGATCCACTCCAACCTGGCGGATATTCATACCAAGGCTCACGTCTCCTGCCCTGGCATTCCGCAGGCTTGGGACTCGTTCCGCGAGAAGAACCCTAACATTAAAAAAACTCATGCGGTAACATCAAACTCCCCCTACGAGTATGGCGAAATCATACAATCCACGATGCCTATAACCGCTTCAATTATAGCGTAACCGTATAACTCTAAGCCGAATTGAGATCACGTGCACAGCGCAACCACCCATGTCGTACAAGCAAACGGTAAAAGGAACGGCTATAACTTCCGCTCGTTGAAACATGATACCGCACGGAGTTGGTGGTATTTTCCTGCTTGGAACGTATTTGGATTCGCTATAGTCCTCAAAAAAATCGTAAGCCTGATCGCTGTCAGCTTCTTCCTTATTGTGGGATCATCCACGCTTTGGGCCCAAGCCCAGCTACAGAACCGAGACCGCGAGGTGATAGAAGCCTTATTTTTCGGAACGGGTCCATTGGGAGCCAACACCTGTCCAGCCTATCAACGATGGACCGGATTTCCTCGCGGGAGCCACATTACCATCATAGTCTCTACGACAGTGTCAAATGAGAAACGCGACCAAATCCGCTCAACACTCAAGCAAGTGTCCCAAGCCACGCATGGGGCGATTACCGTATCCTTTCAGATCACTGAGGAGTCAGAACCACCCGCCAACGCCTTCCAAGTCATCTCTATGACACACCCAAGCCCAACCCTCTTTGGTTGTGTATCAAACGAAGGATGTACTCATCATGAATGGCAGAAACCTGGCATCTTAAAATCCAGCCGAGCGGTCCAACCAGATAATCAAACTCCGCAGGCCTATGCCCATGACGTAATCGGACATGGCATTTTAGGGATGTGTCACATTCTGGCAAATGGAATTGGCGGCCCGGAATATTCTTTGATGAGTGACGGCGAAGGAGTCTACTCCGGGCAGAGTAGCGGCCGACTCACAGAACTGGACATGAAGGCTCTGCAAACCGTGTTCTCCTCAAACCTGTCCCCTGGCGCCACCCGCCAAGATTTCATAGAAGCTGGGTTAATCAATCCGTAACCAGCCCCAAATAGCTGACATACTCCTAAGATGAACAGTCTTTTGGGAAGAATCTTAATTGGAACCCCCTTACCCAAGCTCACTATTTACCAATAGAGACCAGCCAAATAGTCGAGTCTGACCCCTCTATGAAATGCTAAGTAAGAAAAGACTCCTGAACCTTTTTGCGCTTTATCTATTATCGTTAGAAATTTGAGCGATACCCGTCAATAATAGCCTACCCAGAGGAATTACGATAAGATAGGCAGATCATGCATCTAAAGGTCTTACGTTTTACGTTTCATCCTGAGGTCATAAGACAATTTGCTTCCCATTATTTTTTTGAGTGTACTATCTGGAAATTTTCTCTATGAACAAACTCGTCCGCTTTGGCGTCTCTTTAGAACAGCAACTACTCAAAGCCTTTGATAAACACATCGAGCACAAACAATATCCCAATCGATCCGAAGCCATCAGGGATCTCATCCGTGATGAACTAGTCGGACAAGAGTGGAGCGACAACCGGGAAACCGTTGGAACCATCACGCTAATCTACGATCATCATAAACCAGACCTGGCTCGTCAACTCACTGATGCTCAACACCAATTCGGGTCTCTGATCATTTCCAATACCCATGTGCATTTGGATCATCACCATTGCCTGGAAGTCATCATCGTTCGAGGGAAAAGCCAAAAGGTCCAAACATTAGCCAACGTGTTAATCAGCACAAAGGGCGTGATTCATGGAAAACTAACAATGACGACAACGGGAGAGAAACTCCACTAATAACCTGCCCGATCCTATCTCTGCACCATTTACCCTCCGTATTTTCTCTACTCATGCCTAGTCAGGGAGCCGATCTATTCAGCATTTTTTAATTGACACCTGCATCAGTTAGTGCTACGAATTATTTTTTCGTGTCATCATATATTCTCTCGCAACACCGTCTTTGAAACAGTGCATGCACATTGCCATTCCCGCCTCCATCCTTTTCCTTAGACCGACATTTTTTTCCCTTTCTTTCATGGTCTTTCTGGCCACTCCCTGCCTGGGACATTCACCCGAAGAAGTGGACACGCTTCCCGAGATCATCGTTGAAGGAAAACGACCTATCGCCGCGTCGTCGCAACGCATCATTTTGAATGAGGAAATCCTGCTTCAACCTCAAGGGCGACCGGCCGATTTGCTCCGCCTGGCTCCCGGTCTCATTACATTGGAACATTCCGGTGGAGCGGGAAAGGCCGATCAGTTTCTTTTACGCGGATTTGACGCTGATCACGGCAGAGACTTAGCCCTTCATATGGATGGCATGCCCATTAATATGCGCAGTCACGCTCATGGTCAAGGCTATGCAGACATTAATTTCATTATTCCGGAAACTGTGGAGGAAATTACCGTAAAAAAAGGACCCTACCATGTAGAATATGGTGATTTTGCCACTGCCGGCGCCGCCAATTACGTCACTCGTCAGTCAGTTCCTGAAACCGTCCTTCAGGCTGCGGGAGGAAGTTTCAATACGCAACGCTACTATTTTATGACCTCTCCGTTTCAAGAACAATTCCGTACGCTTGTTGCCGGAGAATTTTATTACACCGATGGCCCATACGATTTCAACAATCGTAATACACGCTACAACGGACTGGCGAAAATCACGTTGGAGCCCTCCGCGGCATCCCAACTCAGCGTGACCTTCACCCAACATTATGGACGGTGGAACGGCTCAGGCCAGATCCCCCTTCGTGAAGTGGAAGCCAGCCGATTGGATCGATTCAGTTCCCTTGACCCTTCCGAGGGAGGCGAATCAATCCGAAGCACCGGTCAGCTCGATTACCATTACGACCTTCCCAGCGGAGGAACCGCATTCGCCAAACTGTGGGCTCAATATTATTACCTTTCGTTGTTTACCAATTTCACGTTTTTTCTCAACAATCCAGTCAATGGTGATGGCATTGAACAGACCGACCGGCGATGGTTAACGGGAGGCGATTTTGGATATCGTCAAACGCTCCGATTATTCAATCACGAAGGCCTGATGACAGCGGGACTTCAAACCCGGTTCGATAAGGCCCGCATTCGTCTTGGAACCCAGCAAAAACGAAACTCTCTCGCGATCACTCAAGCATCAGACATCTTTGAAGCTTCGTATTCACCGTATCTCAAACTTGATCTTCAATTCCTGCCCTGGCTGCGATTTGTCGGAGGTGGCCGGGTCGACGTCTTCACCTATCATGTTGATGACCGTTGCGGACCAGGATGCACCATCACCCCAGACGGAACGGCTTCGGATGCCATTGCCAGCGGAAAAGCCAATCTAATTCTTGGACCTTGGGCTCGCACCGAATTCTTTCTCAACGTCGGAACAGGATTTCATAGTAATGACGCCCGAGATGCCGTCATGAACACTTCAGCAACAACTCTACCTAGAGCCATCGGCTATGAGTTGGGTATTCGCAGCCAACCCTGGTCCTGGGCAGATGTTCTCGTCTCGTTCTGGTTATTGGACCTTCAGTCAGAATTGGTGTTTGTAGGAGATGAAGGAACGACCGAACCGCGTGGTAAAACCCGTCGCCTAGGTACTGAATTGAGCGTACGACTTAACCCTGTCGAATGGCTGACGTGGAGAGGAGATCTCACCTACACAAATGCCGAATTTCGTAATACGGGCAACCCCGTTCCGTTGGCACCCGAGTTGAGCGCCTTCTCATCAATCACCACGCGTTTCCCGTTTGGACTTTCAGGCACCCTTCAAATGCTGACCGTAGGCAGCCGCGCTGCATCTGAAGAACGAAACGTGCTATTAGAACCATTCACCGTCTTTGACCTGGTTCTTCGCTACAAGATACCGGTCTCTCCTCCGACCGGACGGCTCGAAGCATTTTTCAGCATCCGCAATCTCACCAATACCAAATGGCGCCAAGCACAATTTCTGTATGAATCTCGTCTTCCCGGCGAACCAAACGCAGGCATCTCCGATATTCACTTTGTCCCCGGAACACCCAGAATGTTCATGGGTGGACTCACCTGGATCTTAGATGCCTAAAAAGTCTCATTCTACATAAGCAGAAGCGTTGGTATTTTCCTTAACTGACCTCAAGCGAAAAGAATGTTGACCTGCAGGGTCGGCATTAATCAAATCTGACTTCTATTGACTTCGGCTTCTCAAACGCTTCCCTTTGTTCGATGACGCGCAACAAGCTACGGGAAATAGCTAAATTCAAACTAATAGAGTGACACAACATGAAAAAGGGGACATTCTCCTTTTTGTCATTAAAGCATGCGCCCCAATGATTCCTTTCGGGATCGTCCACGAGGATTCATGAGAACTGAAGGTTCAATCACCTCGCCATCCGTTAGTTTACGCATCTGTAACCAAACGGTGGGCCTCGATTGACACGTTTATTGTCGAATAGCCTCGACTTGCATCTCTAAAAAAGGAGAATGTCCCTGACGGCTCCCCATAAATTCTTATCCTCTTTCAATAACTTAGGGTGTACATTGTAGTAAGAATCGCGTATAGATGGCCGTAGAGTTTTCTTCTTGACATCTCCCGCTTTTGCCAAGGAGGCGATCATGCCGGCCATTCGATTCTTGCGGACCCATCTACAAACTACCTGTCCAACGATCCATGCCACGCGCTTGACTGCGCTGCTGAGCGCCGTCGAGGCCCTTCTCCATCATCCCCGCCTCACCTTGACTGAGTTGGGGCGGGCGCTCCGCAGTCCCGCTTTAGTGAAGCATAATATCAAACGGATGGACCGGCTCCTGGGCAATAGCCAATTGCATGGGGAACGGGTGGCTCTCTATACCGCACTCACTCAGTGGCTCCTGGGTAAGGTGACCGCACCACTCATCGTCGTCGACTGGTCGCCGCTGACCTCAGATCAACAGTGGCAGCTTCTGCGGGCGTCGCTTCCGGTCCACGGCCGAGCGCTCACGATCTATGAAGAAGTGCATCCTCGGAAGTCCTTAACCAACCGACGGGTCCATCGGGCCTTCTTGCGCCACCTGCGAGCAGTCTTGCCGGCAACCGTGCGTCCCATCCTCGTGACCGATGCCGGCTTTCGCGGGACCTGGTTCCGTTTGGTGGAAGAGGTGGGATGGGAGTGGGTGGGGCGGATCCGCAATCGCACACTGATGCAACGAGAAGGGACCACCACGTGGCAACCCTGTAAGACCTTGTATGCAAAGGCGACGACGCGACCCACCACGCTCGGGCCCGTGCAGCTCGTTCGATCCAATCCTCTCCGGTGCGTGTTACATGTGGTCAGGCAGGTGCCCAAAGGGCGCGTCCACAAATCAGTGTTCGGCACTCCTAGACGGGGCTGGCCCAGCCGCAAGATGGCGGTTCGTGCTCGTGAACCGTGGCTGTTAGCCTCCTCCGCCAGCTTACAGGCGCAAACCGCTACCCGGATTGTCACGATCTACCGAACCCGCATGCAGATTGAGGAAGCCTTTCGGGACCTCAAAAGCCAACGCTACGGGCTGGGCTTCTCGGCCAGTCAGACCCGCATCGCAGAGCGCTTCGCCATTCTGTTGCTCATTGGCGCCCTGGCGCTTTTCGTACTGTGGTTGGTGGGACAAGTGGCCATTCAGCAGCAGTGGCAGTTCCGGTACCAGTCGAATACGAGAAGGAGGCAAGCGGTGCTCTCGATGGTCACGCTTGGGCGATGCGTGCTCCGTCGAGCCGCCGAGGTGATCACGAAGGCGCAGATGGTTAGCGCCTTCGCCGACCTTCAAGCTCAACTGCTCAAAACCAATGAGGGATAAATTTGTGGGGAGCCGTCAGAGAATGTCCCCTTTTCCTATTCTTTACCCTCTAATGTGTGCTACCTCTAAAACCATTGTAAGTAAAGGGAAAGCTGTGACACTCATTTTACACGCCCAGTTGTTCATCATGCTTGAGCACAAACTCATACTGACTATTCATCTCGAAAACAAATATCCTGTTAAGAGTTCGCACAATGTCGGAAAGGTCTCTACGAATAGTCGGATACCGCCCATACTGTTTTTGTAGGAAGTTATCCCAATTACAACTGCCGCGGCAAAACGCAGGTTGAGTCCAACACACCCACTGGCTTTCCAGCGGCTCTTCAAAAACATGCCACGTCATAGCATCGATGACGATTATTGCGATTTTTGGGGTTGAGAAGTTTTGGAGCTGATATGCCGCCTCGTAAATCCTGAATAGGAGATAGTTGATAGCATCATAGGGAGATCCAACTCCGATAGTAGGGCCCCCTACAAGTGTACTGAGATTCTGTTCAAAGTCGTAAGTACTCTGACCAATGTATTTCACGCTCAATGAATTTGCCATGTTTTCCGGAGATACAGCAATAATGTCGGCACATGCCCCAAGCGCCTCTAACCCGGTGACGGTCCATTCTCTTTCTGTGAGTGTTTGACAGACCAAAAGTTCAACGAGTTTACCGAAGAATCGTCTATAACGTTCGTGACGCTTCGTGGGGTCGCTCTCAATGATCCACCGCTCCTGAAGGTCCTTTCGATACTGTTTAGTGAAGTTATTATGGGGATGTGCGTCGATTAAAAGAAACCGATGAATAGGGGCGGTGATTTTCGCCAGAACTCCATGCTCATAAGCTAAGAGCAAATATGAACGATGCTTTGAAGGATCTGACAGTTCATCCATTCGCTTTGACGCTAGTTGCCAAGCCGTGTCAGGAAGCAAAACCTCTCTAAGGGCAGGGCAATTTTGACGAACAGTCGCAAAACTATCGCGAATAGGATGTGCTTCGTCATAATGCTGCTGACAGATACACGTCATTATAATTTTTCACACCTCCTCGATACGTCCCTTTGATTTTAAGGTCAGATCTGGCTTTATTATTCCTATCAAGAGTTCGCGCAATGGATTCCTTCTCCTTGCTCCTCACTCTTTTCAAAGCATCTTCATGCACGCCTCACTAAGAAGAATATATCTTTCCAGACTCATCTTATATGTTCTTGCATTCACGTTTACACGTCTATAGCGAATCCAAATAAGTTCCAAACAGAAAAATACAACTAACCTAGAGCGGCACAACGTTTCAACCAGCGGAAGTTATTTGCAACGGCTATAGCCGTTGCAATGTGTACACAGTTTCGAAACAGGGATGTCCCTTCACCTCAGAGGGGTGTCTACTGTGAAAATGGATGGAAAAACTTTCATGAAACAATCTGTCAATCTCTTGGCCATCAATGGCAAAGGGAGGTCCGCTTAGCGTGTCGTCAGGATATTCCAGGCTAATCAGCAGATATTTCGCGCCAGGTTTTAATAATGCACTTATCGTCTCGACATAACCAGCACGCATTTCTGGTGGGAGTGCGATCAATGCCGCCCGGTCGTAGACTCCCTCAAAAGCCATTAAATTCTCGTTCTCGAGAGCAAACAAATCCCCCACCCAGAATTCGAGTGTCTCGTGGTGGAAAACGATATGCTGCGGGCGATGGGTTTGCGTCGCAGGCCATTGCTGCTCTGTAAAAAAAGCCTCGACTGCCAACTTGTTCAATTCCACAGCCGTCACAGCATGGCCCTGCTCTGCCAGCCAACGAACGTCCAGCGATTTGCCTGCCAGTGGTACCAGCACCCTGGCGTCCGTCGATAATTCCAGCGTCGGCCAAAAGCGAATCAACAATGGGTGGACTTCGCTATTGTGGAAACCGATCTGATTGTGTTGCCATCTGTCGTGCCAGAAATCGGCTTTCATACAAATCTTTCCTTCTCCATTTTTTGATGATCTCTCATTCCTACTCTCGCGTGTAGAGACATTCAGGTTTTGGAACCTGACCTCATTAGTATGACCTCTCCAAAAGAAATCAATTTCTTGCTTCATCATACTTAGACAGCATCATTCTTGCCATACCTCTCCAGGCTTCCCATTAAGAAAAACCAACCCGATATTCTCCTTAATTTAACAAAGAAGAAATCCTCTGTATGCCTAGTTAATTGATCCAATCGACGAATGGTTCGAGCGGCAATGGGTCGTGTGTTGCCTGATTCTTGATAAATGCCTGTAAATCCTGCAACTGGTTATCGCTCATGCGTTGTAACGGGAAATTCGGCATATAACCTTTGCCAGGGCTCGCTTTAATCCCGTTTCGAACCGCCTTGTAGACAGAAAAATTGGCACCAAAAGCCGTGTGGTCGCGCAAAAGCTGGTACGTCACTTCGGAGTTTGCAAGCGGGAAAGACGTTATGCCGCCAGTTTTATGACAGCTCATACAACTCAAGACATAAATGGCTTTTCCATTTTCAATATCGGGCACATAGGGATCTGACACCATAATAGGCGCAGGAGGCTTGGAAAAAGTCGCTGGTGCTGCACTCAAATAAAACCCTTTCAACCACGAGATCAGATCTTGATTGTTGACGGGCTGAAGGGAGGCCAGCCTTAATTTCCTCCAGTCCGATTCGGTCAGGCTCAGATCTCGGAGCTTTAATTCGAGAGACCAAAAATACGCGAGGACCGATTGGACTTCCCAATCATCCAGTTTTCTGCCCATTGCACATTTCGTCGCACAGAGTTGTATCGCATTAACCAAATTTTTATTGGCATGAGCAGCAAAATCCCCATACTTTCTCTGATAGTCGCCGTTGTACCACGTCGTTCGGTTCACGATTCCATAGAAGGTTGTCCCCGGCAAAAACCGCTTTCTGTTTTGAATCGCATAATCCAACCGGGCTTCCGGATCGCTTGCCCTGAGATCTGGATCTTCTCGTTGAAGATTGTGACAATCAATGCACACAAAGAATTGAGACTGCACATTTGATGTGGTGCCGTCAGGTCCTTGGGTCACGCCGTATTTGACGATTTCCTCACCTCGCTTCACCACCTCCGGGTCGCGCTGTGGGATATAATGCTCAGGCATCGGGGCACCTAAATCTTTCAAGACCTGATAGACCGGGGTGTTTTCGTCCCAGATACCCAGTGTTTCGTGAGGACCCGCGTTTAAGAACATGGGCGTTAGCAAGAAAAGCATGATTGATATTAGAAAGAGATGTTTCATCATTAATACAAGTAGACAAACCGGAAGATCACACTGCGGTCCTTATCTGAACCAGCAGGAACGTCCAATTGTCTCCAATGCTCCAGGTGTGCTCTAAAATTTTCTACGAAATAATAGGTGAGGTTGAGGGTCAATTCACTGAAGACATCTTGCCGGTCATTCTTCGTGTACTCGTCATATCGAACAACTGGGACCCATTTTGGGTCTCCCTTCGACATCGACGCAAAAAGCGCCTGCGCATACCATGCGCGATTGTGCGCAGATCTTCCTTGTCCAAGATCGTCTTTCGCCCATAGATACGCCCCCGACAAGCGAATGACGCCGGGAACGGGAGCATAAATAATCGGGATGTCCATCTGCACATCACTGACAATGCGATCAAACTTTCGACTATTCGAGTTCTTGCTGAGTCCAGACATGCCAAACGCCCCAGCCGTAATCGCAAAAGAGTCATAGCCGGTCATCGGTACAATATCAAAGGCCAGTCGTCCTGAAAGGGTTGAGAGATTTCCGATAATGGTGTCCTCGGCGTTTCCGCTATACCCCAGCGTATAAAATAGATTTTTCGTGAGCCAGCCAGATACATGAACTCCTTGTCGCGGCGAAGAAAGCGTGCCGTTATTATCCGCTCCGCCAAACGACTGGCTGATCACCGAATTCGGTTTCAGTGTGAGTTGACGTGAGTTATGCAGCGTGTCACTGATATCGTGAAACGTGACACTCGTCCAGGAAACATGGGCATTGAGGAGATCGGTGGGATTGTAACTCAGCGTCGCAAGTTGAGAACCAAATCGATAATCCTTTTCTCTCTCGAGATCCCATCGCATAAATGCCGAAATATCCTTGTAGATTCCGCCGCCGACATAGAGCCTGGCATCCTGGAAAGGTCTGACTCGGTCATCCCCATTTTTGTTCTCATACGGTTGGGATGATATCCATGCGCCCAACGGAATGGTGCGATCCAGCTTGATCAAATCCTTGATGGTCTTCTTATCCCGCTCTTCTCTAAAGAACCTGTACCCATTCTGCAAAAACCTCCTACCTGTACTGTTGAGGCTGGGAGGGGCAAGATGACATTTGCTGCACTTCAGTTCGTAGAGCCTGGTGAATTGCGGTAGTGCATGCGCTTCGGGAAATTTGATGATAGCGAAATAAAGGCCGCTGAACATGACGGCTAGCAATAAGATAACTATAGAATGCCAAACCATGTGGTTCATCATCAATAACGCCAGCATTTCTTGAAAACAGTAGTTTGTTTTTTGGACTTCGGCTCAACATGTGCTCGTCATACTGACATAACAAATGCAACGACTATACCAAAACCGTAAGAGAGAGTGAAAAAAATACTCGAAGTAAGCAAACGACTCTAATGCATGATGAAATTCCTCTTAAAAAAACGCAATGGCAAATCCAAGAGCCAAGAAAGAAGGCAGAGAAGACGTATCTGAACCAATACACACACGTATCGAATTAATCATAATGGGGTCAGACACCATATTATGAACATTCCAGAGTACAGATGTCAGCAAACATATTGACTTTTATCTACTTCACATTACCAAAGACCTTCTACTACCATAAGTAAACATGTTACCGAGAAATGTTTCGTGGCTGTGCCAAGGGAATTTAAGAGCAAGCATACAGAACATACTTCATTTGGTGTAAAATCGATCCTGACTCGCCTATTATGTTTTGCCCTTTCATGAGGTTGTCTAGCCGAGCTGATCCAGCTACGATAAAGTACAGATGAACAAGAATGGCAAGAAAAGAGATTGAGAATCTATAAAACAATCGTCACAACAATCAGTCACATTATTAACAGTGGAGGAATGTATGAAAAAATTCACAACAATCTTAGCATCTGCAGTTTTGCTCATGGGCCTCAGTGGCTGCAGCTATCTGTTCTATCCTCAAGCGGATGAATTCAGGCAGAAGGCGAAAGGTACCACCAACGTCGACACACTGCTGAACCTTGCAGACATGATGGACAAGAGTGCGGATGCGGCCATGGGTAAAAAAGGAAAAGACCTGGCATTAGACAATTTGCACAATCAATTTCATGCGTTCGATAATACTTTGTGCTGTGTGGATGAAGCTAAACAGCTGACACCCACCTACGACCTCGCTGTCACCCATAACAAGGAACTCTGGTCTGTGTTTAAACGGGTGTGGAAATTTAAAGATGACCAACCGCAACGCGATGAACATTTGACTCTCTTTAAGAAGGAATTAGAGGAAATGCGCAGCACTCTTGAGGCATTGAAATAATTCAGAAACTCTTATTCATGCAGGACACGCTATTCCAGCGTGTTCTGCATGACAGCCATATACTAAGAAATTCTGACAAGACCAGGGGCTGCTCGTGAATCGATAGGAGGTGACCAACAATGGGAGGCCAATACAGGGGACGTAACAAGCTGCGACGTCTTCAAAAGGTCGAAACAGATAAGCCCATTGACGAGGTCGTCAAAGAACTTCGGCAACATAACGTGCGTCCGAGCAACTATCGTGAACAGTCGCTGAAGCTTCATGGCCTTATCTGTGCAAAATGCGCAAGAGAGTTTGACAGTACCAATCAACACCTGCTCACCGTGCATCATAAGGACGGAAATCATCACAACAATCCTTCAAACGGGTCGAATTGGGAAAACCTCTGCGTGTATTGCCATGATGATGAACACAGCCGAGGCATACTTGGAGATTATCTCAACAAATAGAAGAAAATAGATCATCCCGCCTTTTACAAGGTCGAGACCTTTGTACCCGAGAGCACATGAAGTTTACACCAACGCTCAGCGTCAAGACCTTCGATTCATTCTTTATTGCCAGTCTTCGTTGTTGCGCCGTCCTCATTGGGCTACTCTTTGTTAGTTGCGATTCGCAAGAAAGCTCATCTAAGCCTTCTCAACCCTCTGCGTTTGTTCCTTCAGGCCCCCTCTATGTGGAAACAGGCGATCTCGAGGCGATCCTATCGCGTGGGTATGTGCGCGTATTGAGTCCACCACTTGCTTCCCTTGACTATCTTCCACGCCAAAGTTCTCCTCAGGATCGAGTCAATCTTTTATTGGAAGACTTGGCGCGTGATCTCAATGTGAAATTCGTTCGGGTCCGAGTCAAAAACCATGAAGACCTCATCCCCTCCTTGCTCGAAGGCAAGGGCGATCTTATCGTGGCCAATCTGACCATCACTCCTGAACGACAATCTCAAATCAACTTTACCGTCCCGGTCGACATTGTTCGCGAACAACTTGTCACGAGAGAATCCGACACACAGTTGACCCATCTAGGGGATTTAAAGGGGCGAACCATCGTCGTTCGACGGTCCTCAACATTTTGGAACACCGTTCAGCAGCTGAAGGCAAAATATCCTGAGATCATCGTCCAAGAAGCACCAGATCATTTGGACACAGAACAAATTCTCGATCGCGTGGCCCGAGGGAAATTTGACGTTTCCGTGGCAGACAACGAGCTGCTACGCACTGTACAGACCTACCGATCAGACTTGCGAGCGGCGTTCGACATCACAGAGGAGCGGCCCATAGCCTGGGGCGTACGCCCGGATTCTTCGGTTTTACTGAACAAGTTGAATACATTTTTATCAGCAGCCAATCTGATGCATTCCCGACCGACACTCTCCACGGCAGATTTCGATAACATTCAACACCATGGTGTGTTACGCGTACTCACCAGAAACAATCCGGCAACATATTTTCTGTGGCGTGGGAAATTATTGGGATTTGAATATGAATTAGCTCATCATTTTGCTAAAAAACACAAATTGCGCATGGAAATGATCGTTCCTCCAAGCCGGAAGGATCTTCTTCCATGGCTGCGTGAGGGAAAAGGCGATGTGATTGCGGCTTCGATGACCATTTCCCCTGAACGAGAAACCGAGGGCGTCGCGTTTTCCCGCCCATATTTCACCATCTCTGAAATTGTAGTCGCCCGTGACGATGAACCTGAGGACCGACTACAACAACCCGAAGACCTTGCAGGTAGGACCCTTGCGGTGCGACGAAGTAGCTCGTATTGGACCACGCTCGAAGCTCTTCAGAACCAAGGCATTCAACTTGAACTGATCGAAGCCCCAGAAGAACTCGAAACGGAAGAAATCATCGCTCGCGTCGCATCAGGGGAATACGACTTGACAGTGGCAGATAGCCATCTCGTCGATATCGAACTAACCTCGCGCCAGGATATACGTGCTGCCTTTCCCTTAGGCGATCCGAAACAGCATGGCTGGCTCGTGCGTCGAACGAATCCTAACCTTCGACAAGCCATTAATGCATTCCTGAAAAAAGAATATCGTGGGGTCTTCTACAATCTCACCGTTCAGAAATATTTTGAAAACGAACGAGATATTCGCGAGCACGTACAACTACGCGTGAGCCAAACTGGCGAACTCTCTCCGTACGACGCGCTTGTTGAACAGTATGCAACACAATACGGATTTGATTGGCGATTGATCGTCGCGCAAATGTATCAAGAAAGCCGCTTTGATCCTGATGCCCGTTCGTGGGCTGGAGCCGTGGGACTCATGCAAGTGCTTCCTCGGACAGCCAAAAGTTTGGGATTTCACGATCTCGGTTCTCCTGAAAGTGGCATTCATGCGGGCGTAAAATATTTGAGCTGGGTCCGAGACCGGTTTGAACCAGAACTCTCGGTTTCTGATCGTATGTGGTTCACGTTGGCGGCGTACAATGTGGGGCAAGGCCACGTGCTGGATGCACGGCGTTTGGCCAGACAACAGGGGCGTAATCCAAATCGTTGGTTTGGACATGTCGAAGAGACCATCCGTTTGCTGTCGAAACGGAAGTATGCCAAACACGCTCGGCACGGCTACTGTCGATGTTCTGAACCCGTGAAATATGTCCGAGAAATCAAGCAGCGATACGAGGCCTACGTACAGGGAACGGAGTCCTAATTGATATTCGTACGGCTTTTCATTCTTCTATAATTTCCGCAATCACCTCTCCCCGGCCAAATATCTCACAACACGTGATGCTTTAACAAAACTAATCGAAACTTCGTCTGCCCTTATCAATCATTCCCGTGTACCGTCAACACAATCATCAACCCTCTACATGATTAGACACAGCGAGATGAATCTCAATTCGCTTCTTGCAAGAGTCGGCACAATCTGCGGCGCCTCTCAACGATCGGAAACGAAAAACTCGTTAACGAGCTGGTGAAAGAATGATGGCCACATCATGCGTATCAAGCAACCATTGTGAACAGTCACTCAAGCTCCATGGACTTATCTCTGAGAAATGTTCGAGGGAATCCGATAGTCTGCAATCTGGTTTTCTTGACCGTAATTCGCGTAATCGCCCTGTTGCCTTTGCCATCGAAACTCTCCCCAGTTAATAGATCGATATTTTGGAGGAGATGCTTCACTCGTCAAGACATCGAGAGGGGCATATTCGGCCTCGTAGGATGGGTTAAAGAAAAACGGCAAGCTATACCGATCACGGTTTTCACTGGCACGCACTCGATGAAGTGGAGCCTGATAGCGATCATTACTCCAGACTTGCATCATATCCCCAATATTGATCACCAGTGCACCTTCTACTGGGTCCACTGAAATCCATTCATTATTGAGGCAAACCTCAAGACCACCGACATGGTCCTGAAGCAGCACTGTCAGTGCACCAGCATCAGAATGATGATGAATACCCAGATGTCCCTCTGCTGAAGCGTGTTGATCAACATGGACGGGATCGTGTTTGGGAAAATAATTGAGCCGAAGGAAACTGGTATGTTTACCACGAAAGTCTTGAGTCAGACTACCAGGACCAACACCCAGCCCCTCCCCTATCACGTCAAGTAATTCAAACGCAATCCGCTCACACGCCTGAAAGTACTCCCACATGGTTGACTGGAAACTAGAACAATGCTCTCCATCTGGCCAGCGATTAAAACCATCACGCGTCCAATTTGAAGGGTGCTGATCAGAAAGCTCTGGATAGGGTTTGTATCCAAAATCGAAGACCTCTTTCATATCACGAGAGGTTTTGGTCAGTTCACGGTTATACCAGCCTCGTGCATTCTCCTTCGTACGCACCACTGTATTTTTTGCGGAAGTGGGTAACGCAAAAAACCCCTTGGTCTCGCGCCAGACGCATGCGATTAAGTCTTCAGATATCCCGTGTCCAGTGATCTGAAAAAATCCCCAATCGTGACAGGCTTCACCAATCTGCTCTATTATTTTTTGGCGCTTTACGCCACCGCTGCCTCGTGACTCTATATTGACGATCGGAACCATGTGATTTGCCATAAGCGTTGATGACTCATTCTACCCCTCGTGATAGATCAGGTGATAGTATGTCACTAGATGGGTCTTTTCACCAGGTTGAATAAATGGAACAGTCAATCTTGTCGGATTCAATCTGGGACAGAGACTAACGTCAAACCAAACCGCTCAGTGGCCGGGAGAAGTTCAACGATATGAACATGTACGAGCAATATTGTTTACCGCATCTCATACATTGTGCTTGTGGACTCAAAGTCATTCAGCAGCAACGAGAAAAAGTTGTCCCTCTGGCAAAAGGTCGAGTCCTAGAAGTTGGTATGGGTTCGGGCTTAAATATTCCTTATTATGACCCGAAAAATATTGAACTGGTGTGGGGGCTAGAACCCTCTGAAGGCATGCGCAAGAAAGCTCAGACAAACCTGGAACACGCACCCTTTGAGGTCCGTTGGCTTGATTTACCAGGAGAGGAAATACCACTGAGAAATGAAAGCGTTGATACCGTCCTACTCACATATACGTTGTGTACCATTCCAAACTGGCAGAAAGCGTTACGACACATGCGCAGGGTTCTCAAACCTGACGGGCAACTTATTTTCTGTGAACATGGCGCGGCGCCAGATGAAGGCGTTTGTCGTTGGCAAAATAGACTCACGCCGCTGTGGAAAAAGATTGCTGGTGGCTGCCATCTTAATCGTCCAATTCCCCGCTACCTCGAAGAAGGAGGCTTTGCGATTCAGACCATGGACTCTCAGTATCTAGATGGCCCTAAATTTGCCGCCTTCAACTATTGGGGAACGGCCACTCCGTCCTAACACAACCCATCTATATTTTCATTTGGGGTCAGACTCGATATAACGGCACATTTACCCACAATACATGGCATCCATTCGTCCTTTTCAAAACGGATACACGTTTATGACGAGACAACCGATAGCAAAATCACAAATCCTGACTTCCCATGCGAGAACATGAAACACGTTATAGCCGCTTCAGTTATACCGAAACGATAAAGCCCAAACTTGTCCAACTTTGATATTCAATACGTGAGAGAAAACGTCAATCATTGTCAGTAAATCCAAGCGGGTATACATTCCGATGCTTGAGGCGTAGCTTTACGCTGTCTAGGCGACTTCAATCGACACTCCAAAGGGAAAACAGGGCTCAACGTAGGCTGCCCTTCAACAATACCTGGGATATGCAACGATCATCGCCTAGGTTTCCAATTGGCAATTAATTGGATTCGCTATAAATGTTAAAAGATTGAAGATTTCGTTCTGGTCGTAAAAAACTCTAGTACTTGCATGCCTCTGTACGAATTCCCCTTTTTATTCAATTTGGGACTCCACACCGCAATACTGTAGTGCCCTGGGTAGATGGCGATGATTCCCCCACCCACTCCACTTTTCCCCGGCAATCCGACTTTAAAAGCAAACTCTCCTGCTTCATCATAAAACCCGCACAGCTGCATAATGGCATTAATGCGTTTCGTTTTACTGCCACGAAGCACGCGTTCATTGGTTAACGGGTTGACGCCATTGGCGGCTAAAAACAAATAGCCTTGAGCTAATTCCTTGCACGTCATTTCAATGGAACACAGATGACAATAAAAATCCAACACGGCCTCGATATCATTTTGTATGTTCCCATAGGACTTCATTAAATTGAGGTGCGCAGCGTTTCGAAAACTCGTCAGTCGTTCCGATTCAGCAATCCTCGAACAGTAGTCGATCTGAGGATTTCCGGAAATTTTTCTTGTGAACTCAAGAAACTCCCGTTGAGGGTTGTTTAATCGACTCACCAGAATATCGGAAATCACTAAAGCGCCGGCATTGATGAACGGGTTACGCGGAATCCCCTTTTCGTATTCCAACTGCACCAGCGAATTAAATGGGCTCCCAGAGGGTTCAACGCCGACTCGATCCCAGAGTTGATCATCTTCTAATTCAAAGGCCAAGGCCAGGGCTAACACCTTCGCAATACTTTGAATAGAAAACTTTTCGTTGGCATCGCCAAAGCTATAATCCTGCTGATCAATAGTGGTCAAATGAATACCAAACTTCTTGGGATCGACATTTTGCAATTCAGGAATATAGGACGCCACGTTGCCGAGATCGTCGATTTTTGTCAATTCAAACGCTATTTCAGAAAAGAGTCGTTGATAGTCCATGCACATCTCCACCAATTTCTCGTCACGTCAACACTTCGAGACTGACCTCACGTTTTCCTACCACCCTCTGCAATCTTGCAGGACATCAGACGAATGTCAAACGGCCTTACTCTCCATCTTCGTCTATGACAACTCACTATTTACATAAATTGCACGTATCCGTAACACGTTCTTAACGGTGTGTGTTTAGGGTGTAGCACAATGGAAGCGTGAAAAACATCGTATCACCGCCGTCCTTTCTGAGCCGTTCACCATACGGAGAAATTTCATGTCTATTTCGACAACGTACGATCAACAACACATGACGACGTCAGCTAACTATCAACAATGGCTGATGGTCACGGCCCTCATTTATCTCTTACTTGTGGCCGTCGGGATGATTGGAAGCGGCTTCAAGACAGCTACCGGAGGGGAAGCCAAGGAACTCTTTTCCTTTGCAAGCAATCCCCTAACGGCGCTGGTCATTGGCACGGTCGCTACAGCGCTTATTCAATCATCCAGCACGGTCTCCTCAATTATCGTTGGACTGGTTGCCGGCGGATTGCCCGTTGCGATTGCTATCCCGATGATCATGGGAGCAAATATTGGCACCACGATTACCAATACCATTGTCAGCTTAGGTCATGTGAAGCAAGGCGTCGAGTTTAAGCGTGCCTTCGCCGCAGCCACCATTCATGATTTTTTCAACTTGATTAGCGTCGTAATTTTTTTGCCACTCGAAATCATGTTTGGCATACTTCATAAAACAGGGGCCTACCTTTCCAGCTTTATGATTGGGGGCGACTCTATGTCTATGAAGGGGATAAATTTCATGAAGCCTCTCGTCACTCCCCCAATCCAAACACTTCAAACCATGCTTGGAGGCATTGGCCTTTCTGAAGTTCTCACTGGAGTCCTCCTCATCACCTTCGGCATTGGAATGATTTTCTTCGTCATCTCTGCGATCGGGAAACTGCTCAAAGTCCTCATGGTCGGTCGTGCGAAAGACATTCTTCATCGTGCCATTGGCCGGGGTCCCATAACAGGAATCGCCACTGGCACCGCCGTCACAGTACTCGTCCAGTCGTCTTCTACCACGACAAGCCTTATCGTGCCATTAGCGGGCAGCGGGATATTCAGCTTACGTCAGATATATCCCTTTACCTTAGGCGCCAATATTGGAACATGCATCACCGCATTACTGGCTGCCACAGCGGTCACGGGCGTCAATGCTATTTTCGCTTTGCAAATCGCCCTGATCCATTTCGTCTACAATGTCGCCGGAGTGATCGTAGTTTACGGCATTCCTTTTTTACGAAACATTCCCATTCAGGCAGCCGAAAAAATGTCTGACATCGCGATGCGGAAAAAACTCTACGTTGCATTGTACATTGGAGGTGTCTTTTTTCTCATCCCCATGATGCTTATTGGCGTCAGTCAGGCATTTGCTTGGTAATCACATAATTAGGAGATTTACGATGTTAAATACAATCGCATCACGCAAACATGCGCTCGAGCAAAAAGTTGAAGAACTTGAAGAGACTCTCCTCCAGCTCAAACAGCAATTAAAAAAGGAAAGGGAGGCTGAACAACATGAAGCCATCGAGCAACTGGAAGTGTACTTAGATCAGGTCAACAACAAATATTCAAACCTTCAAGGCTTTTGGCAGTTATTACGAAAAGAAATTTCTGAGTTATTGGCAGTCAACTCTCAGAGGAAATAAACGGAGCGTACCGATCCATGGATAAAATTTACTGGCTATTCATTGTTTCTGTTTGCCTTATCATTACGCACCGGCCTTTGCATTCTTGGGCTGGCGTCGAGACACCAATTGAACTCAGCACCATCCCAGCGACGATCATCCAAAATGCCCAAGCCCAATTCCCTGAGGCTACGTTCGGTAGTGCAAATACCGAAAGCGAACCTGGCGGCGGCTTTGTCTATGAAATTCAAGGCACATTCAAAGATGGCCGAAAATTTGAGTATGATGTGTTTCCAAGCGGAGAAATTCAAGAGATTGAAATAGAATTTCAGAAGGACATGGTTCCCGGAGCCGTCATGAAAGCCATTCAAAAAAAATTGCCAGGATTCATTCCCACCTACATCGAAGCCAGTCATTCAGCAAGTATGCAGGTTGTCAGCTATGAGTTTGTCGGTCAGATTGGCGAAAGCACTATAGACATTGATGTTTCGGCTGATGGCAGTAAAATTGAGGTCGCTGATAAATAAACAGACTTCAGCATGTCAGATAGCCTCACGAACATCCCAACATTTTCTATCGTGCGTCTCTTGCATATTCTCTTCCCGAGGCGTAGTCTTGCCTCGTCGACGAAAAGATACCGTCAAAATCTCGCCACCATGCTCGAGCTTGAACGTACACGAAAGACGTCAGAATTTCCTGGCCACGTCCTGAGCAATGAAAGGATCTGATGCCAATTTGGGTTGATGCGGATGCCTGCCCTAAGGTGATAAAGGAAATATTATTTCGAGCGGCTAAACGAACAGCTGTTCCCGTCACACTCGTTGCTAATCGCCTGCTATCGATTCCATCATCAAACTATATTTCCGCTCTTCAAGTCGCCGATGGATTTGATGTGGCCGATTCCGAAATCGTCAAAAGGTTAAGAGCTGGAGATCTGGTGATTACGGCTGACGTTCCTCTGGCTGCTGAAGTTATTGCCAAGGGTGGACAGGCGCTTGATCCACGCGGCGAGATGCATTCACCCGATACGATACAAGCTCGTCTGACAATGAGAGATTTTATGGATACACTCCGGGCAAGCGGAATCGAGACTGGCGGACCATCAGCTCTGACTCAACGCAATCGACAATTATTTGCCAAGCACCTCGAGCACTACCTCATGACACAGTCGAAACAACAAGTCAGGATAGATGGGAAACTTGAGTAACTTTTCTTTAGAACAAGACAAATACTTAGTTAATGATCTCCCCCTTCTCCTTGACCTGCATTGAATGATATGTGACGTACCAAGTGCATTTCATGAACCATGAACCTATCACATCCTGCGCAATCTGTCAGAACAGTGTATTTACTCAACTGACGAACGCCCCTGACTTCAACTATTTTCAATGCGCTACCTGTCAACTGATTTTCTTAAGCCCTCAACCTCGACCTGAAACCCTAAAAGAACTCTATACGAGGCCCGGACTCTTACAGAATGGGCCAGCCAGCGCATGGTTTCATCACAATCAATATTATCTCAAGAAATTGTATCAGGAACGCCTGGATGACATTCTGCAGTACGTCTCCACTGGCCTGTTACTGGACGTGGGGTGCGGGATGGGGGATTTCTGTGCTGTGGCCAGAGAAGCGGGATTTTCAGTCTCTGGAACGGAACTGTCTGATGAATATGCGCACCATACGAAAACAACGGTGGGCATGACCGACATCTTTATTGGGCGGCTGCAAGACGTCGAATTTTCTGACAGAAAATTCGACGTGATTAGCCTCTGGCATGTTTTTGAACACTTGCCTGACCCGCACGAAGTTCTGAGAACAATGAAACGTATGCTACGACAAGGCGGGGTCATCGCAATTGAAGTCCCAAATGTCGAATGCTGGCAAAAACGCCCCATGTACGTTTCTGATATTAAGAACTACCCGGAATCCCAGCTCGAACATTTGTTTTACTTTTCCGAAGCTTCACTAAAACTAGCTTGCAAACAGGCAGGATTTCCCCTGTTACAACTCAGATATGTTGATAGTCCTCAACCAACGAAAAGTTTGGCGAAGCATCTTTTACGACAATTGAAAGAACCTAGTAAACGTCTGCTGTAACTTGGAAGAGAGAAAAAAGGATTTAGTGCCATCAGACTCTATCTTTCTCATTGAGATTACAAGTGGCATGAATTTTGACACGTCACACACTACAAAGACTTTGTGTATTGCCTTTTTTTGATTAAATGAGTAAGTTCCCAGAGAACCTGTCACATTATCTGCACAGAGGGACCCAATGAATCGTTGGACAGACGGCAGAGGGACAACCGGAATTGTGGGTTTTTCAGGATTCGTGGTTATCTGGCTACTTCTGTTTTCCTTGCCAGTTAACAGCGAAGAACTGAGGAAGTTTCAGCTACCCAGTCAAAAAAATGCCCCCGTTATTCGAAAAATGCAGGAACCTCTCGTCTATCGGCGATTTCGAGATGACGCACAGAGCTGGCCATTAAAGAAGAAGAATGCCATGATCAGCTCGCTCGAAAAGAAAGTCGATCAGGCAAGAAAAGATCGAAAATTTTCACAAATTCAGCATTACTCCAAACTCATCCAAATCCTCCAAGAACGATAAGAGACCATGCGAAAGGATCACGTCAAACTTGTAATCATCTTGGTCTGTTGCATAGGGATTTTCGTCTGTACATTTGGGCTTGTATTGGCAGAAGAAATAACAAACGGGATCGATATTGACGCGCAATATCCAGCACCCCAAGAATCGCCTGCACAGGAAATTTTCTCAGAGGCAGATAAATATACCTTTGAATTCAATCAACTCAAAGAACAAAATCGGTTATATCACACCCTCGGTGTGGCGATAGCCGGAATGATTTCTCTCATGATCATGTTGTTCGTGATTAGTAAGAGTAAAGATTACACGGCTCAGGATGTGATCTATGCCAGCGGCCTTGTCTTTGTCATCTTTGGAACTATCGCCATCGTGGTCTTGGCAGATGTCGAACAACAACTGACCGCGTCGATCGGAATCATGGGAGCGATCGCTGGATACTTGTTTGGAAAAATGGGCGATCGATCGGCTGATGGGAAGAATCCGACTGAACCCAAAAATCGTGAATAACCGTCTTCCAGACCACGACTCAACACGACACCCCATTTTCATCCTCACCATCACGACTCATTGCCTCACCTTCACACTCTGAACAGTCTTATCCCATTTACTCATATACCTAACGTATGGATGATCAGGTAACCCCGCCCTCAGTCCCATCCTTCAAAATCAGTGAGACCGAGGGCACGTCTTTCTATATGATCAAAGCATTTGACTGCCTGCAATACTGAAAGTACAACGAAGACTTTACACCCGTTCGAGTCTTCAACAAACGTCTTTTTTCTATACCGACAGTCACACACTATGGGAGCGCACTACTTCTTCTGAAGGACGGGATACCCAAAGGCATAAATCCATTTATCGGCATCGACCGTCTTTTTTGATGCCAACTGTCTCGCTGGCGTATGACAGGGAATAC
>BQIU01000020.1 GCA_021603905.1 Nitrospirales bacterium | reverse complement strand
CGAGGAACAGATTTTGTTGGCGTGCGCTTCGCCTCCTGGGCTCAAGGATTCTTAGTGCGCACAGATAATCCAAAACACATTCGAGGTGTTGATGATTTAGCAAAACGCGGGATTCAATTGGTCAATCGAGAAACAGGTTCTGGGGCCAGAATTTTATTGGATGCTGTCCTGAAAAAAGCCGGGATTCCGGGCAAACAAGTCAAAGGCTATGAGCACGAAGTCCCTTCGCACCTGGAAGTCGCACGGCATATTCGGGATGGACTCGCCGACATTGGAATCGGTGTGGAATCAGCGGCTCGACAGTACGGGCTCACATTCATCCCCTTACGCGAAGAACAGTATGATCTCATACTACGAAAAGATATATTGGCCTCCCATCCCACGATCAGTCGTCTCTTCGATGCCATCGTCAGTCGTCCGTTTCGACAAGAATTACTCGCTCTTGGCGGGTATGATCTTTCAGAAATTGGAAAATCCCTGAACTGGTAATAGACATCCAACGCTACACATCATGTTCGTGACTAAAGGACACCGCTTTAATTTGAGCATAGACCTGTTGTCCTGCATGAAGGTTTAACGTCACAAGCGACTTTCGCGTAATCGTCGCAAGCAGCGGCACCCCAACATCTAATTGAATATCAACAAACGGATGATTCACATCAATGGTTCCAATATCGGTAACTGTGGCTTCAAGGATATTCAGCACGCTACTTTGAAACGTCGGAGCTCGTGCGACAATACTCACATCCCGTGAAAGTATTTGCACCCGCAAGCGATTGCCGATCGACTGCGCTTGATGTGGAACGTACAAATGCCGTCCTTCAAACATCAGTTTCGTCAATCCAAATTCCCTATCTTGAGCTGCAACCGTGCTATCGATGACCGCTCCAATATGACTTTCTTCCATAAAGGATCGTGAATCAACTTGCGCAAACACTTCACCTAACGGACCGACGCCTGTCACTTTCCCCTCTTTCAGCATGACCAACGTCGTGGCTAATTGCAGCACTTCCCGTAGTGAATGACTCACATAAATAATAGGGATTCGTAATTCCACATCCAACCGTTGAATAAACAGAAGAATTTCTCGTTTTCGTTTGAGATCGAGTGAACTGATCGGCTCATCCATGAGTAGGAGTTCAGGGCTTGTCAGTAAAGCCCGACCAATGGTCACACGCTGTTGTTCTCCTCCAGAGAGATTGTGTGGACGCCGAGTTAATAACTTTCCAAGGTCAAGGATGTCGACGATTTGTTCAAATGATAATTTCCGTTGTTCACTGGGTATACGCTTTAGTCCGTACACTAGATTTGATTGAACAGATAAATGGGGAAATAACCGTGGCTCTTGAAACACATAGCCAATAGAACGTTGTGAAATCGGCAAAAATACTCCTTGGGTTTCATCTTGCCATACGGCTTGACGAAACCGGAGTAACCCGCAAGGCGATCGCTCCAATCCTGCGAGACAGCGAAGCAACGTCGTCTTACCGCATCCCGACGGTCCAAAGATGGCCGTGACTCCGGTGACAGGAATCTCCAGTTTTGCTTGAAGATGAAAGCCAGGATACCGGACATCGAATTCGGCAGCGAGAGTACTCATGAGACATGAAGAGGTAAGCGTCGGTTTACAGTATAAACAATCGTGAGAATGACGAAAGAAAAAATGAGAAGAACGGCAGACAGGATGTGCGCTTGGGTATATTCCAGGACTTCAACATGATCATAAATGGCAATGGACAGAACTTTTGTCACACCAGGAATATTTCCACCCACCATCAGCACGACCCCGAACTCACCAAGCGTGTGGGCAAAGCCTAAAACCACTGCACTCAGAAACCCTCGAATGGCCATCGGAGATGCCACAGTGAAAAAGGCATCCAACTTTGAGGCTCCCAACGCCCACGCCGCCTCTAACGGCTTTCTCCCGACAGACTCAAAGGCGCCATGTAACGGCTGCACCACAAACGGCAACGAGTAGAATGCGGAGGCAATGACAAGTCCGGTAAACGTAAAGGAAAGCGATGATCCCGTCAGATCTTTCCATGGTCCGCCAATCGGACCATGTGGTCCAAGCGCGACCAGCAAATAAAACCCAAGAACGGTCGGTGGTAACACAATCGGCAACGCCACAACCGCTTCCACGAACGTCCTGAAGCGAGACTTCGTAAACGCCAACCACCAGGCCAAAGGAGTCCCGACGATAAGCAAAACCACAACGGTCACTCCCGCCAGCTGCATGGTCAACCACAACGGTCCCCAATCCATGGGTGTCATACTTTATCTATTACGGCTTGAATGAATTTATTCCACGCCATACCCAAACCTCTCGATGATGACTTTGGCCTCCGGCCCTTTGACATAGGCCAAAAAATCTCGAGCCGCCTTGTGACCTCGAGCATGAACCAGGAGTACCGCCTGTTGATACAATGGATCATACAGGCTCAACGGAACATCCCAACGACTTCCAACTCCATTAATTTTTGGATCTAAGACTTGAGACAGTGCGACAAGCCCCAGATCCGCATTGCGTGAATACACAAATTGAAACGTTTGGCTAATATTTTCTCCCTGAACAATCTGCCCCTCTAATGCAGGCCAAAGGCCTAATTGCTCAAGCGTATGTTTGGCTGCCGCACCATATGGTGCGGTCTTGGGATTGGCTATAGCCACATGCTTGAAAGGTTCTTGAGTAAGAACCGTCTTCCCATCCCCCTTAACCAAATTGGAATCAGCACTCCACAACGTTAGACGTCCTACAGCATACGTAAATCGACTATTCTGAACAGCTAGTCCTTTTTCTTCCATTAGCTTTGGACGTTCAACGTCCGCAGAAAAGAACACATCGAAGGGTGCACCATGTTGAATTTGCGCATAGAGCTTTCCACTCGACCCTGAACTGACGACCGCGACATGTCCCGTGTCACGTTCAAAATTCGTGGCAATTTCATTCAGCGTCGCCAAAAAATTTGAAGCCACGGCAATCCGCACCTTTTCTGCCCAGACAGCAGATGTGGGAAAAAATACCAAGCAGAAAAGAATGCAAACGCTCGTAGACAGTCTGCTCATCATGCCATCTTTCCTATCCTAAGATAGTCCTTTCGTTATAATCTGAATTTCGTCAGGATAAAGAAATAATCACTATCCTTTTGTCCCCCAGGTGGTAACCCTACGCTAGCGGGAAGCCGATCAAAATAACTCCCCTTGAACCAATGGACATAGCCGGCATCAAATTCCAGGTTAGTGTTGATATTCCATTGAGCCCGAAACTCGACATCCTGACCAAGATAATTTCCTGATCCCCCGGTCGCATCTTGAAGTCCGTTACTGGCAAAGGCTCCTTGGGAGTTGGCGAGGTACCACACCCGATGCTTGAACTGGAATGTCCAGCCTTCGTCAGGAACCACAATCACGCGCCATCCCGGCGAGCTAATGTTCGTTCGAAAAAACGGGCCAAAACTGCCGGTGCGGTTAAGCTCAAAATTCCGGGAGCCAAAGAGCGTATCAAAGGCGGAATCTTGGCTATCGTTGGGATTCCGATCTCCACTCGCATAATCGTAATGAATCAAGAATCGGGGCGACCATGGGAGATCGAATGTATAGCCGAGATCAATATGCTGAAAGTGTGCAAAGTGATCAGTATTACCTCGTCTTCCTGTCTGCCATACGCTCTCGATTTCATAGTCAGGTTGACCTTTCCTGGGGTCTTCATAGAGCCTCAAACCAAAGGTGGAAAATGATCGCTGCGCACTCACGGTAGAACTGCGTTGATCATTCAATCCGAAATAATACAGATTGAAACGCAGCCAGGGGACCCGATTGGATTCTCCATAGACCCCCCAGAACACACTTTGTTTTGATTGTTCATCAAGTTCTGTCTGATCTCGTAAAACCGGCTCCACGAAAAATGCGCGAACTCGCCAATCCTTATCGTTGACCAATTGCCAATGCACGCCATCAAAGGCATTCGTGGTATTACGAAAATCGTTACGGCCAATCAGTCGACGACGACCAAAGTCCATTGTAAGTCGCCCAACATGCAGATCGGTGCGAAGACCAGTGCCAAATAAATTTTCGCCAGTCGCCGAGACCAACAACTGCAGAATGTCCCATTCATTCCTAATACCGGCATTCACAAAATCACCGGGATCAGTGAGATGGACTCGAGAATCCTGTCCTTCAAATAGCAATTTCAGCGCTCCTCCATTCAGACCAAATCGCAAACGTGATCGTTGCTGAATTTGTGGGTCCGTTCGTCCCAAGGGCTGACTCGATCGCCAGGGATGGTCGTACACCTCGAACCGGGTCCTTTGTTCAAGACCCAGATCTATCCAATCTGGAAGATGTAACGCATTCTTCAGATACCGATTCCATAACCATTCTTTCTCTCGAATTAAGACAGCATCGGCAGGCTCCAGCACAGACAATTGGGGTGGCGCGTCATTCTGCTCTTGGACTCCATGAAGACGGGAAGAATTGGCCTCCCCTGCATGTGTGTGATGAGTGGAAATTTCTGAAGAAGCCTCAGCGAGGCCTGTCACACTCCACAGAAGCAAGCCAACCCCTATCGACAGTCCGTTCACAACACACACGTTCCTTCCAAACTGGTCCATCACATCCCCTGCCACTTCCATTCAACATGGTAAGTTGATGAATCATAAAGATGGATAAATAGTACTTTTTACATAACTATAAGTCAATATTACATTACCATACAGGCTAACTCAATTCACAAGACAACCTCACACGTCGCTAAGAATGAAAAAAGCACTGTCCAGCAATCAAAGAACTGAGGTCTTCATACACTGCCAGAAAATTCAACAAAGAAATCCATAACAGATGAAAGTTTTCAAGGAGATGACAAAAGAATGATGAACATATGCTGCATAATTGTGAGACATTCTTCCATTGCCACGCATCACCGATAGACATTCGCCTTTTCCATGCGAGGAAGTTAGAATTTGATATTCACATTCATTCCATGGAATGGAGGAAATGCACTTCAATGAAGACTCACAAACGTCCATCTTTTCAGCAAGGCCTGACCTCAACTTCGCCAATTCCAACACGCACCATTTCCAATGAAGAATTTACGCCAATCTCGCAAACCCGTCTCCAAGAACACGTCGACCATGTCATTGAAACACAAAGTACGGAGATGGCAAGCCGACTGGGAATGGACCGGCGAACCTTCCTGAAAAAGACCGGCGGTATGGCTGTGGCCCTACTCGCCATGAATCACGTATTTGGAAATTTTTTTGATGTCCTCGCCGTTGAAGCAGCCGAACCTGAAGCCTTCCTCTCTCGTCGAGGCGAACACTTCTTCGTCTTCGATGTCCAGACACATTATGTCAGTTCGACCTTTACCAACCCCGAGTGGAGGGAAAGCTTACTGGCATTGCGCCAGCGTGCAAAGGACATGGGACTCAATCCCGCTCTCGCGCAAGACAGTAAGACCATGGCCGATTTAAGTTGGGAAAACTTCGTCAAAGAAGTTTTTCTGGATAGTGAGACATCATTAGCATTAATTAGCACTCCGCCAGGCCCCTATCCCTGGACTTCCGTGGTCCCGCCCAAAGAAATGGCCCATATTCGCGATGAAATTAACCGCATCACAGATTCCCAACGCATGCTGGCTCATGGATTGGTCATGCCTCAACTTGGCAAAGTTGATTTGGACTTTATGGACCAACAGGATGAAGTCTTTCACGTCGACGCATGGAAATGTTATACCGGTGCGGCGCCAAAAGGATTCGACCATGGCTGGTGGTTACATGATGAAGAGATTGCCTATCCCATGCTGGAGAAAGCGCAAAAACTGGGAGTACCCACCATCTGTATTCACAAAGGGCTTCCGCTCGGCTCTGTGGCCGAGTACAACCATCCCAAGGATACCATTCAGGCGGCAAAGGATTTCCCTAAGCTGGATTTCCTGCTGTATCATTCCGGCTTTTTAGGGGTCCATCAAATCAATCTAGAAAAGGCCCGAAACGGCGAAGTGCCGTGGACCAGCGAGTTTTGCCGCATGAAACGAAAACACCCACACCTGACAAACATTTACATGGAAATTGGCTCAACCTTTGCGCAACTTGTTATTACCGAGCCCAAAGCTTGCGCGCATCTCCTCGGACAACTTCTAGCGGCATTCGGAGAAGACCATATCTTATGGGGAACGGACTCCATTTGGTATGGAACCCCTCAATGGCAAATTGAAGCTTTTCGGCGCTTTCACATTCCTGAAGAATTACAAGAGAAACATGGCTATCCACCACTCACGCCAGGAGTGAAGGCCAAAATTTTTGGATTAACCGCCGCTCGCGTTTTCAAGATCGATGTTCAGGCTCAATATAAACAGTTACCCAAAGATTATCTCAACCGAATAAAAATGGCATACCTCGAAGAATCTCCCTCGCCAAGTCACCATGCCTATGGATGGGTCACAGGGTAAACCCAATCGAAAGCACAGATCGTACATCGAGCTGGTAAAGAAACATGACGATGTCATCAGTTATAGCCGAGTCAGTGATACCGAATAGGTAGAATACCAAATTGCTAAATTTTGACATTCACTATGTCAGTTATAAGATAGGTTGCTGTTAGAAATTCCATGCGGGTATCACCTTCCGCATGTTTGAAGTGAATAATCGCGCAGAGTTAGTTGATATGCCCAGCTGGAACTTATTCGGATTCGCTCTAATGCAGAAAAAACGCCTCCACCAATGACGCTGTCTTCACGATTTGAAATACCCGGAGCCGATTCAAAGCTCATCATCGGCGATTATATTCCTGGTGAAGAACGTCAAATTTTGTTCATCACTGGATTTCTGTCAAAGCGATGGGGCAACAAAAGCAAAGCGCTCGCTGACCTCTGTCGACAATACGATTGGGGGTTTTGTTGTTTTGACTTTCGTGGCAATGGTGACTCGGAAGGCGCGTTCCGCGACTATACCTTGTGCGACTGGCTTGATGACGTCAGACGCGTGACCCGCATGTTCGCTGAGGGGCCGCCACTGACGATTATCGGTTCATCACTAGGCGGTTGGCTTGCATGGATACTAGGACAAGAATTCACCCAGGTACGAAAATTACTCCTCCTCGCACCTGCTTTTAACATGATGGGCAAACGAGCTAACGACATCTCCCCTGCTCGACGGAACGAATGGGAGCAAACAGGCTGGATGCCATGGGATGACGATATGCTTCACCGAGACTTTCCGCTGTCATGGAAATGGGTAGAAGAAAGTGAATCCCTGTGGGCAGAACGAGTCACTCAAACCCGACAGGTTCCAACTACCATCGTACACGGCCTACAAGATCGGGTCATTTCACCTTCAGGAAGTTGGGAGATGACGGAACAGCTCTTAACACACGATGCCCAGTTCCCTATCGAACTGCTTCTGAAGATCGGTGATCACCGATTTAGCAGTTCGTCAAACCTGGCAACCTTCCTAGAACTGGCCAAACAAATTTCCGAGAGCCCCTGAATCTCTCTCAAAAAACTTTCGCTGTCTCATTTGTATGAGGAACGACAATTACTCATCTAACCGTCCACCAAAACTCCCAAAGTTCCCGCCGAATCCTCCTTGTCCGGTGCTCCAATACTCACCGCGTCGCCAGCGTTGGAATGGATGGGTTTTTTCAGGACGGGTAAATCGCCAGAGCGCATAGACCATTATGAGCGCCGCGGTGAGATTCATCCAAAACCCGACATTGGAAGACTTCTTTTCCGGTTTTTCAAGGAATTTGACTTCACCTGAGGCCGCCGCTAATCGAACAGTCGCTTGATAGAGGGGTTTGCCGAATTCATGGGTTTTAAACATCGGCACAAAAAATTCAGCCGACAGGTCATTGAGCTGTTCCCGGGTGATGACGGACAATAGACTCCGTCCTAACACGACCACCGCTTGCCGCTCTTTGATTGAAGCCAGCAATAGGAGGCCGTGCTGTTGCTGTGCCGTTCCAATCCGCCACTCTTCATATAATGTCGAAGCATACTTTTCTACACTCAGCTCAGGCCCGACAGTCGGCAGCGTCACCACAATCATCTCAACTCCTGTCCTTTGCTCGATTTCCTTGCACACACCTCGGATCCGTTCAGACCAATGACTAGACAACACCTCGGCATAGTCGCTGACATACCCCAAAGGCGTCGGGAGGTTCAGCTCAACTTTTGGTCGAGGGTATTGGGCGAACGCCATCGGAAGCATAAGGCCACTTCCCCAAACGATAATTACACCAATAACAAAGAGACGTCTCAACAGCTCTTTCCTGTACAACGCGCTACGCATGTGGTCGAGTTTCTCTAACTTGATGAATAATCTGTTCCAAGTCTCGTACATATCGATTAAAGAGTTGCGGCCAGGCGTGCTTGCCTGGGCTTCGCAATCCTTGCTTGACCTCAAGGACTTCAAGAAACGCAGACTCTCCAATCTGCAGGGTATGAGGAAGATTCGACAAAAAAGCCTCAGAGGTTCCACCGGAGGGGTGACCTAACACCCGGCACAATCCTCGAAGACACGGAAGCAGCGCCATGAGTGAAAGCGGTAATAAGGCAGCGATGGCCTCAGGCCGTCCATAACCTTCAACAAATCGTTGCCGGACTCGCAGCAGATTCCCGTTCAATTCCTGCTGACATTGCAGCCCGAGATTTTGCTCATTGATATGGGTGATCAAAAAGGGATCTCGGCCTTCCAACAACACATGGTTATCTTTGATTTCAAAATATTCTAATGGGAAATATTCAACGGACTGTCGAAGTTCTTCTTCCGTCAATAACAACGGTGGAACAATCCCATGCTTTCGCCATTTTTCAGTCAATTGGGCAACATGTTGGAGATTGGCTAGGGAGCATTCGTGTAGAATGAGGAGAAGATTAATGTTAGAATGCCCCTCGACATATTCCCCTCGCACAAGACTCCCATAGAGAATAATCCCTTCAAGTTGAGTATCTAACGGCTTACGCAGAGCCTTCAGATAGCCACGGATGATGCGCTGAACCACCTCAGGCATGGGAGGCCAATCAGGTTGCATACTCGACATACTCTCTATTCCTCACAACTTTTTCAATGACGGAACCCGCAACACTGGTGCGTCCGTTCTGTTACAAATGATTAGGAACATGCCGAGCTTTGGAGTCTGGCAATAAGCCAACAGCTTTGAACCGGTCAAGCCAAGAAAACGGAGGTGTTTCGCGTAAGCCAGCGGTTGCCGTTAATACTTGATATTGAAGACGAGGGTTTTTATCAATCGTCATAAACACCCGATCACGCAGATAGGATAACAGCGGATTGCCTGTGTTCCAGAAAAATACCTCTTCATCAGCTAACTGTTGTAGCATCGTGACCTGCTGACGCCGGCGAACTTCAAATGCCTTCAACCCTGCGGCAGACCAGTCTTCGGTTTTGGCACAGGTTTCGATCACGTCTCCGAGCATTTCTGCATCCACCATGGCCTGCATTCGCCCTTGCGATGCATGAGGATTCATCCCATGTGCGGCATCTCCAATTAACACCGCTCCATCCGTCACCCAGGTTTTGGCTCGAACTCGACCGGTTCCCATATACGCGGTTTGGCTCCAATCATTCAATGTGTCAAACGTCCGGCTCAGATCAGGATAAATGATCTTCCATCGATCCGCCAACGCCTTCGTACCTTCTTGCTTCATCGAAGCGAGCGCCCCGGAAGGAATCATATAAAATACATAAACTTTACGGCCAGCTCCAGGAAAGATTCCTAAGATCGTCCGTTTGCCAACAAAGTATTGCGACTCGGTGAATTCCTCCTGTCCCTCAAGCATGGCCACGAGATAGCTTTCTTGATATCGATGCAGTTGTGCTGAAATGCCTAAAGCTTGACGGACGGTAGAAAATGGCCCATCCGCTCCCACCACCAGCTTAGCCCCAATTCGAACAGATTTCCCTTGAATCTCGGCTTCAACTCCACAAACACCTGTTTCATTGCGTAAAACTCGTGTAAAGGTCGCGTCATACTGTACCGCCTCAGGCTTTTCAGCTTCTAATGTCTTGAGGACGGTTTGCTGGACAATATTTGGCCACATCACTAGCGCTCGATTATACGGTTTGGGCAACATGTCATAATCGACCGTGCATAAGCGCTTCCCGCCAACCCGACGAAAATGAAAATACCGCACTGGCCTAATCGCATGGGCCGGCACGCGCTCTAACAACCCGAGTCTATCAAGAATTTTCTGGCCGTTTGGTTGTAGTATTTCTCCGCGCAATCCCTGGGGATGTCCCGGGGCTTGTTCGAGAACAAGAGAGCCAATATTTTTCCTCGACAACTGGATGCCCAACAGAGCTCCGCCGCCGCCGCCACCAATAATGACCACATCCTGCATTAGATCCATAGGACACTCTCATGAATCCTGACGCGAACACTCATTGAAATACAAAAGTCAGGTTGTCTCCATTGGACAGACAGCATGGGTTTCAAGACCTGAATTCGGAAGGAAGCTTAGGTAGTTTGGAAAATATCATGAAAATGCTCGCCGGCTTCTTCCCATGCCTTTGGGTAGGTCTTTTGAAGCCATCCCCGCAGGTAAGATTTTTGATCAGCGGTGAGCATTTTCTTGATCTGGTGAGACCGTCCTTGAAGCGGCTGCAGAAATCCTACTTGCTTGACAGGGTCCAACGTCGCAGTCCGTACATACACATTAGTAAATACCGTTGGCGTCCCCTCCTCGCCATCTCCTTGAAGCCACACAGAGATATACTTCTCCAGCTGGAGCCCGGAACTATCTAATGCGGGATCCGTTTCATGGAACAGTTCATTTTCTGTCTCAACCAAAGGGATTGAGTCTTCTGCGCGAAATAATAAATTATGATTCCACATACTGTTCGAAATCTCACCATTCGTCTAACCGGCGCCATACTCTCAGGCACTTCCTGAAAAAGTCAAGATCAGTGGCAAAAGGAACAACCAATGAATCAACCCCTTGACACGACCTCAGCCTCCATTTCCAGGAAATTTGCGTCAAACCTTTATTCGCATGTCATCAAAATAAAGTCTAGAAATAAGCATTCAATTGCATTACTCTAGGACAAACAGTGCGTTCTCTGGTGCATAATTATCTAGGCAAGACAGAATCGACATGTCCATTCATTCACTTAGTCTGCGGAGAGGAGGAAGGTCTCGTGACACTTCATAAAGTCTGTACCGTTTTTATTCTTACATTTTTCACTTTGGCCGGCTGTCAAGGTACCGGTGAAATGGTTAATTTTGATCTTCGGGCCATGCCAGCCAGCTCGGCAGCTGGGGAAGCCTTTCATGATGATACTCTTCGAATCGCCGTTTCGCCGTTTCAGGATCATCGGCAAGAACAATCAAGAATTGGGAAACGCACGCATTTCTGGGGAGGGACGACTCAGTTCAATGCCTGGAATGGTCAAATTGGAGAAGGGTTAGCTGATCTGGCGGTCGCCTATCTTCAACAACGAAAGTGGCACACGACCCGCGAGGCTGAAGAGAACTTAGCTGATGTTATACTTTCAGGCCAAGTTTTAAAGTTGGACGCCCAAGCCAAAAGTGGCTTTGGGTTTACCAATATTCAGGTTTCCATGGAAGTTCGGTTTGAAGCCAAAAATATGAGTGACGGCAGCACCGTTCGCACAATTTTAGGGGCGAATGGGTCCGATACCGTCGTGCTGTTTAGTCCAGAAGACGTTGAAACATTAACCAGCGATGTCGCGAAAGAGTTATTTGACCAACTGTTTCGGGACCTCACAGTCAAAGATCGGGCATTTCACCTGCGCTCAAATCTTTAATAGTTGACCGTCTCCAATTTTTTGGCTTCATCTGGTCTCCTTAGCGACTACGGTGCATTATTAATTAGGTTAATATATTCAGTCATAAATACTTACAACTGATTCATGGACCTTTAAAGCAAGAGAACAAATCTTTTACTCATGCTCTTTGCAATAATGCCAAAATTTTCACGGATGATGTCTTACGAACCTGTACGATTTCTATGTATTGTTTTTTTGATCATCACATTTATCTTGATTGCGACCACACTGGAGAGACGTTTGAGATTCCGCAAGACAGGGATATCTCCTGGATTCTCTCTCCGCATTGACCCTACACAATTAATTACGAAGCCCCATTGGGCTGCGTGGTTTTTGAGAACTGTTCGACAAATATTTATTTCTCTTACTCCCTCGTCTTCATCCTATTTGCAAACGATTATTCGTCTGATGAAACATCAAATTGGAGAAGCTCGATGGATCCTACTGCCAGTGCCCCCCCCTCGCCACAACCTTCAATCTTAATTGTTGAAGACGAAGAAGGGCCGCGTGAATCCATTAAAATGGTGCTGTCGCCGTACTTTAACCTCATTACGGTCGACAGTGCTGAAGTGGCCTTGGAAGTCCTCAAACGCCAACCGATTGATCTTATCACCTTAGACCTGAAACTTCCCGGTCAACAAGGAATTGACCTTCTTCAGAACATTCGTCAGCAGGGGAAAGAGGTTGAGGTCATCATCATTACGGGATATGGCACCTTACAGTCAGCCATGGAAGCCATTCGCCAAGGAGTCGCCGCGTATATTCTCAAACCCTTTAACGTAACCGAACTCCTCGCTGTCGTCGATCAAACATTCGAGCGTCGCCGTCGAATGACTTCTCTCCAGGGTGCCTTACAAGCGTTTGGAAATTTGTGGAGCGGTGACGACAATCTTCAATCTGCAATCAAGAACTTTGAAACCTTATTAGAGGCCAAAAATCCAGAACTGGCACAACACTCCCATCGAGTGAACTTTTATTCATCCCTCCTGGCAGAACATCTCAAGTTATCAGCGGAAGAAAAAGAATATATTCAATTGGGTGCCTACATTCACGATATTGGGAAATTTGGCATTCATAATCGTTTGATCTCTGGAGATCTTCCCCAACCCGAACAGGATCAAGAAGTCGTCAAATGCCATCCCATCATCGGCGTGAAAATGATTCAAGCCCTCCCGTTTCCAGCACCAGTCTCTCAAATCATCCACTCTCACCACGAACGATACGATGGGACCGGCTATCCGGACGGACTTGCGGGAGATGAAATTCCGTATCTTGCTCGAATCGTTGGATTAGCGAACCTGTTCGACCATTTAGTGGTTGGATATGAAAGCCAGGGACCTCTGGCTATCCCAGAAGCTCGGGAACACATCCGCCGTGAAGCGGGAAAAGGGATTGACCCAACCTTGGCCGACCTGTTTGCGAAAGTGGTATGGTAAGCCTATCGCGACAAATGCGTACGACTCAGAAGGTGATTGTACCAACACCAGAATGGACATGAACATGCTGCCATGCATCATACGAGTTTCCGTTTCATACTTACCAAAATAGTCAGCGTGCATCTCGAAACGAGAGAATGTCATGAAAGAGATCGAATCTCCGCAACACATTCCGATACATAAGTCAAAAAAAGATATCGACTCCGCATCGACTAAACCCTCTTTAGACTCGTTATCCCCAAAACATGCGAACTTCCTTCATCACCATACCGCCGGTGAAGAATGGGAACAGGCCTTTAATGCCCTAACCGATCAGATAATTATTTTAGATCGTACAGGAATTATTTTGTGGGCCAATAAAGCCGTATCTGAGTACTTTGAATCTGTCCATCCAAATCTTATTGGTTTGGATTATCGAATTCCCTACTATGGGACAATCCAACTTAAGGAACTCCCGCCATGGGAAACTGTTCTTGCCGGAGCGCTCTCTGCTGTCATGGAAACGTGGCTCTCGAGTCTCAAAGGCTGGTTTCTCGTCTCCTGCTATCCACTTTATGACCGAGAGGGCGAACAGTGGGGCGCGATTTCTGTCGTCAAAGATATTACAGACCAAAAACGCGTGGAGGAAGCCCTTCGCCATATCGCGCAAGGTGCCCCTGCCGCTGGAAGCGTCGCCTTCTTCCGTTCACTCGTCAAAGATCTCTCCAATGCGTTGAATGTTGAATATGCCATCCTCGCCGAATTTTCCGGATCAGATAAACACCAGGCTAAAACCGTCGCAGCATGGGCACATGGCACCTTTCTTGAGACTTTTTCTTGGGAAATTTCGCAAACGTTTGGCAGCCGCATTCTCGGAAGTAAATACTCCAATTGGACCAACACTGCACAGCAAGAATTGCCTGATGACCCGATTCTTTCCAAATGGAACATTTCGAGTTATATCGGCAGTCCACTCATGGGAACGTCAGGACAGATTATCGGACTGGTCATCGCACTAGGGAAATACCCACTACGCAACATCCAGGTTGCCCAATCAATTATCCCGTTATTTGCCGTTCGAGCAGCCAGCGAATTAGAACGAAAGCGTGCAGAAGAAGCCTTACGTGACAGCGAGGAACGCTATCGGGCTATAGTCGAAAACTCGTATGATTTAATTTTTGAGACGACCCCTTCCGGAACGTGCCTCTATCTCAGCCCTAATTGCAGGCACGTCCTAGGGTATCAAGTCAATGAACTCCTGGGGAAAAGTTTTTTTGACTTTGTCCATCCCGATGAGCGCGAGAATCTTGCCAATGAATTTGAACAGAAGGTCAAAATTCTTGAATCCGGAGAAATGGTCTGTCGGCTTCGACACTACGAAGAAGAATGGCGTTGGTTTGAAAGTCATACGAGACCATTCAGAACAACAACCGGGAGTATCTTGGTTGTGATTGATGCGAGAGATATTACAGAACGAAAACGGGCAGAAGATGAACGGGTACGCGCCACAAAGCTTGAATCAGTCGGGGTCTTAGCTGGAGGCATTGCTCATGATTTCAACAATATCTTGACGTCCGTCTTTGCCAACGTTGGACTCTCGAAAATGCTTGCCTCCAAACAACAAGCTCCTGCTGATGCCAGTATTGTTGAACGATTGGCGGCAGCGGAAAAAGCCTGCCTGAGAGCACGAGATTTAACGAAACAGCTTCTCACCTTTGCCAAAGGTGGAGCACCCATAAAAAATGTGGCATCGATATCCACATTCATTACCGACACCGTTGAATTTGCCTTACGAGGATCCAACGTCCGATGCGAGCTACATCTCCCTCAGGATTTGTGGACAGTCGAAGTCGATGAAGGCCAAATGAGTCAGGTCATTCAGAACTTGATCATCAATGCGGATCAAGCCATGCCAAATGGCGGCGTCATCACAGTCCAGGCTCGCAACACTCAGATCAAGCAAACAACAAATCTTCCTGTAACTCCAGGACGATACGTCGTCGTCACAATAAAAGATCAAGGTGTTGGTATTTCCTCAGAGTACGTGAGCAAGATCTTTGATCCCTATTTCACCACCAAACAAAAAGGCAGCGGACTTGGTCTTGCCACAACCTACTCCATCATGAAACGCCATGATGGACATATTACAGTCAGCTCTGAGGTAGGAGTTGGCACCACGTTTCTTTTGTACATTCCAGCAGCCCAAACCATGGCCATTGAATCACAGGAAGAAGAAGAGGCGTTGATAGCCGGAGCAGGACGCATCTTGATTATGGATGATGAAATAGAGATTCGTGATATTTTGGGGAAAATGCTTCAGCACCTGGGATACGAGGTGACCTATGCCAATGAGGGAAACGATGCCATTCATCACTATCAAAACGCACAACACCATCACAACCCGTTTGTTCTCGCGATTATTGATTTGACCATTCCTGGTGGCATGGGAGGCAGGGAAACGGTTCGTCGATTGAAAGAGATTGACCCCAATGTTTTAGCCGTTGTTTCGAGTGGGTATTGCAATGATCCAGTTTTAGCCAATCCGGAAAACTTTGGGTTCAAAGGCGTCATTGCCAAGCCCTATAATATCCTTGATTTGTCAAAAGTCCTGAGTCAAATCCTTCTGTAATCAGCAGAGCACCCCCTGCTTACCGACCAAACAGTCTGACACGATCACTGAACAGGCTCATGACCACATGTTAGGAGACCATCGTCGCAATAGTGTGTGGAGCCACCACCCCACGATTTGTAATAATCCCAGTGATATATTCTGCAGGCGTCATATCAAAAGCTGGATTCAACACGTCGATACCTTCCGGGGCAATAGAACGTCCACTATGAAGAGTCGTGACTTCCGTGGACGATCGTTGTTCTATCGGAATGTCTTGCCCGGAGGCCATTGTGACATCAATGGTTGATGATGGGGCCGCCACATAAAATGGAATACCATGGACTTTAGCCAGCACGGCCACGGAATATGTTCCAATCTTATTGACCACATCTCCATTCGCTGCAATTCTATCAGCTCCAACTATACATACATGGATTCGTCCCTGCTGCATCAGAGCCCCAGCCGCATTGTCCGTGATTAGCGTTACCGGAATCCCATCCTGTTGAAGTTCCCATGCTGTTAGCCTGGCCCCCTGCAACACCGGACGGGTCTCATCGGCAATCACACGAATGCCTTTTTTTGTTTTCCAGGCTGACCGGATGACACCTAAGGCCGTTCCATAGCCTGCCGTGGCCAAAGCCCCGGCATTACAATGAGTAAGAATCGTTTGTCCATCCGTAATTAATTTGGCTCCAAAGTCACCGATCGCCTGATTCATCTGTATATCTTCTTCTAAAATTGTCTGTGCTTCATGAATCAATTGTTGTTGCAAGGATGAGAGAGACTCCTCTTTCCTATGCAGCAAAACCCGTTTCATTCGATCAATAGCCCAGAATAAATTCACAGCTGTCGGACGGGCATCACTCATCGAGTCACACATCACATGAAATTCTCGCTGGAATTCTTCAAACGACGACACATGAATACTTTGTCCTCCCAACGCCAAACCCATCGCAGCCGTAACTCCAATAGCCGGAGCGCCTCGCACTCGAAGATTGCTAATGGCCTCTACGACCGTTTGGTAATCGTGACACACCAGCACCTCAACCTTTTCAGGCAAAAGACTCTGGTCAAGAATGTTCACCAAACCATTTTTCCATTCAACTGTCGGGATCATTATGAATCCTTTTTAAGCATGAGTAAAAAAACCGTTTCCTATCAGAACATCAAGACATTTTCACTTGCAGCATGGACAAGAAGAGTCTTTGACAATGGAAAAACTCTTGCACACTTCATTCCAAAGGAAGATTTTCTTCCTGCTTGAGTGCTTCAGAACGTTGGTCATTGACTGGAAGGATCATCGAGTTCCGAAGAGCATCAAGAGCCAACTGAGAAAATCCCGTTAATCCAGAGGCAAATAACTCCAACGGTCTATAGCGAACCTCAGGAGTGGTGATTGATCCTTGCACATGAAATAACGCAGTCACCAATCCTTTTTGATCCCCCCCCCCCACTCGATCAAACAAGGGGATTTTCCTCAAAAATTCGGTGTGCTGACCAAATGGACTGACGGCAATCGCAACATCCAGTTTATCTGCTACCAGATCAAACTTCCCGGCTGTGGTCATTTTCATAATTGGACTGTCGACCATGACATTGTCTGATGAAATGGTCCCATCCTGAATATTCAACGTGGCCGTCATTTTGTTATACGGGAAACCCTGCTCTTGCAAGTCGACTTTTCCGCGCAAGACCGTCGCAAGATTCAAGAGTGATAAAATTTGAGGCAAGACAGTTCCTTTCTTGACATGTCCCTGCTTCATCATCACATCGATATTTCCATTTAACGTGGCCATGACCCCACGCGGATTTCGACCATGCCCTTGTATCATGCCACGTACAGATAGTTGCCCCGTGATCAAGCGATCTTCATGCCCGAACGACTGCTGAATATGATCGAACGGCAACCCTTTCATATGAAAGGACGAACGGATTGCCACAGGTCTCTCTTTTGGAAGATGGATGAACACTCGACCGGCAATTGGTTGACCATAGGCTTGACTGCGAATTCGGTCAAGGGTCACTAAGCTATCACGAATTTTCAGAATTCCCGAAAGGTTTTCCCCTTCTAATTTTTTATACGTTGGATGATCGATATGAATATTCCCCATCACGATACTCGTCCCAGCCAGGTCAGCCAGCCAATCGCGCAAAGACGACCCCCTCCCCTTAGGAATCAGTAAATCAATGTCAAAATTTGATGACTCAAGCACCACATCTATTTCAGGCTTCTCTCTCCAATGTTTCACCGTTCCAGTTAACTGAATGTCACTCTTCTCCATCTTGAACTCTAACTGCTTCACCTCTGCAAAAGTTGGATTCAGTTTCAGACGAAACAACAACTGGGTGATTGGCGTCGGAAGATCCCTGGAGTCGACCACTCCATCGGTCAACGCAATCCACCCTCTTGGACTCCAACGGGACCAGTTCAGGCCACGACCTCGGACGTCAAGAGAAACTTCAAGTATCCCCGCACGTAAAATTCGATTGCCAACGATGACCCCTTTGGGCAACAAACCTAAATTGATTGGTCCGGTATTGACTCGAGCATGAACCTCAAAGGCAGGATTGACTCGCACATTGGCCCGGACAGAGAATCGGAACGGAAGGATCGCCAGCTCGGCCTGATGAATAACAAAGTTTCCATTTTGATGAACACCGAGATCAAAACTCAATGCGCCTCGTACGCCGCGGGGCTTTTTAATCACACGAGGCCAATGAAGCGATGAATCAAGTAAGTCGAACGTCCCCTTGAGTTTCGGAGCATCAATAAGTCCGGACAATTCAGCATGAAGGGGCACCTCTCCAGTCATCGCCACCTCTTGGAATTGTGGAGATTGATGTATGAGATGACTCATCAGTTCCTGTCGTAGTGTGGCATCAACACTGAATCGTTCGAATACGGGACGTCGAGTCGCCTGAATCGTCCCATGTAATCGAAATGGACTCTTACCAACAACGCCCTGAACCTCATGGAGCTGTATTTCATTTGCCGAGAAGAGGAATTTACCCTTTTCAAGAGAAACGGGATCAGGCAACTCATCCATGTTCCACGTCAGCCCATGGGGTTCATATTCACCAGAGCGAAATACCACTCCTTCAGGACTATTCAATTGTCCCGAAAACTGCATATGTAAATTTCCAACACCTTTGAGACCCGTGAGGCGTGCAAGATAACCATGAGCCTGTCTTGAAGAAGTGAGTTGCGCAATCACATCTGTCATCTGACTGGCCATGATCTGACCTTGAAGATCAACTTCGATCCAGGGACCTGAATCTTTAAATAAGATCATCCCATGCGCTGACTGAATTGGTAACGACTCATACATTCCTCGAAAATCAATGAGTCGAATTCGATCTGGCTCTACGACAATTTCTCCGTCAATCGCTTCCAGCACCGGCTTTCCAGTTTGATGCTTCCAAGAACTTTGAACAAGCTGAAATGTTCCGACCAGAGAAATACCCACATCCGAGCGAGTTGAACCCGCCACAGTCGCTTGCCGAACTTGAATTGTCCCTCCGACTTCCGACGCCTCCCATAAAGGAAGAAACGTGGATGGCACTCGATGCTTGGGGATAACCGTCTGAACCGCCTGCAAAGAGAACGGGGTCGACTCAAAACTGGCAGACATGGTCAGATCTCCTGGAGCCAGGAGCCCAGAAATATTGGCATTCCCGGACAGAGAACCCGCCTGACTGTCTATCTGCAATTCAGGCAATGTTAACTCATACCCAATGCGACCCGGCATCAGTGTCACGTGACTATCAATCTGGGCTAATCCAAGATCGTCGACCCCTCCGGTTTGAATAGCAAAGAAATCCGTGACCTGTCCCATAGCCAAATCCCGAACCTTCAAGTTACCATTCATCTTCAACATGTGCGAAACATTCGCAAAGTGGAAGACGGCCTGGGCGTCATCCGAAGGACTAAAATTAACCATGCCATCAAAGAAAAACACTGAAGCCGTTTCAGGCTGTCGAATTTTCCCAGATGCCTCGACCGTGGCCGAAAACATATCGGGTTCCTGACCGACGAGCGAGAGCGTCACGTTTTCAAAGACGACTCCACGCGCTTCTTCACGAGGCGATCCATCGATAAAGGTGATGCTTCCATTGGAAATCATCACCTCTTCTACCGACAATAGATCAGCCAACACTGTCTCCTTCAGAAGATTTCCGTCGGACGGTAACATTCCCCATTCTCCAGCACGATCTCGCTTGACTTCCATCTCTGGCTGATCAATCAAGAGCTTTTTGACGGCAAATTCTTGACGAAGGAGAGGAAGAAATTTCAAATCAAGACTGACACGTGTTGCACGAAAGAACGCGTGGGCATCCGGATGCTCTTTCACAATCACTTCTGACACTTCGACATGTGGATACGGCCACAACGACAAGCGCGCTTGCCCAACAGTGAGGTGTGGACCCAATGTACGCTGCATATATTCGAACGCCATGTCGGTGAAATATGTCGGATTCAGAAACAAAGGGAGAATCATAAATACGCCAAACACGACAATCACAAGAAGACTGCCACCAGCAACGATTCGAGAGAAGCGACCTTTCACGAAATTTCTATTCCCAACTCCAAAAGGGGTAAAGTCAATACGAAAGAGCTCATCAACCAGTCAGTAAAATGGTCGTCACCCGACTTGTCGGAAGAACCTATGAGCACAATTTCCCAGCATCACTGTATCAGAGGTAGAGATACATCAAAAAGTATCTCACCAGCAGGGATAATTTGCCTTGTGACGAGAAAACGCAAACGTATCTGACTGCCAGCGAAGATTCAGAGAGTCCACGGTTCGTCGGGACACCATTCATGTTATTATACGTCAAAGAACTCACCCATGCTGTTGAACAGCATGCTCATCATACTATCGATAAGAGAAGGTGAAACCTCGCGTACATCACTTCCCTCAACTTGACATGCCTAAAAAGTGTCGATATTCTTCGACTTAATTCACTATTCATCGCATCACGATCGTGCCTCTAGGAGGCCTTCTGACGGAGATCATCTTCCTATTAACACACATCGGATTGCTCCCCCTCTTCATGCACAATCAGAAGGACATCTGCCAAAACTCCTTATCAAGAAACTTCTTAAACTTTATGACTACCCACACCCCCTGAATCCCCAAATCATCATTCCCGGATACGATAAATCTCATGCACTGCGAACGGCCTCGCTCTGCCGTATGGTCGCTAAAGATCTCGAATATCCAGCAGACCGAATCAGGCTTTTTGAAATTACCTGTCTCCTGCACGACCTCGGTCGAGCTGGACTTGATCAGCCGTTATTTGGGAAAATTTGGTCATGGGCCAAAACTCACGGCATCCCGACTCGACCACGAGAATGGCGCACTATGTACCCGCATACCCCGTATGGTAAAGAAACCGAAGCCTTTCTGCTTCGATACGGAAAAGATCTTGAACGTCAAAACATTCCCTTGGATGAATGGACCACGGCACAAGTTGAAATGCGCTTAGGCTTTGCACGACGTTTACGAAAACACCTTCGTGGGGTGAAACCACATCTGAGGGACATGGGCATCTCATGGGTTCCATGGATGGAACAGATCATGCTCTACTATTATTACCCTGAAAAATTACGGCATGCACCACGATGGGTTCGCCAATTAGCGGAAACCCTCGTCGCCTGCGAACAACTAGAGGCCTATAATAATCGGCAGCGTGGTCGTGATTACTATACCCGGTCACGTGAAAGCTTGAAGCAAGCCTTTCACTACCTTCAACAATTACAATCCGAAGGTATTGTGAGCGAACCGGTTTTGTTAGCCATTCAACAACTCATGACTCGCCAATCGTTCATCAAGGTGTTGACAGATGCACGAGGAAAACCCTTTACTCAACAAGATTTCCGTTACATCCAGAACCTTCAGAAAGATTTCATACCATGCCAGTCGTGACTGAACAGATGCAGTATAAGATGAAGGGTGGCACGCACATTGAAAATATCACACAACCTATTCAAGAAACGCTGAAAGTATCTGGGCTTCAAGCTGGCACAGTCACCGTGTTTGTCAAACATACCACCGCCTCAATCATGATTATTGAAGACGAGCCTGGGATCAGAGGTGACACAACCCGTCTATGGGATCAGTTAATCCCATCCAATCCTGACTGGTTACACAACACCCATAATCCTGGTGAGGACAACGGCCACAGCCATCTCCGCGGCCAACTTCAAGGAGCGTTCGTCACCATTCCTTTCGTGAATTACACCCTCACGCTCGGCACCTGGCAACAAGTCGTCCTTATTGATTTTGACACACGCGCTCGGACAAGAGACGTCGTGCTTCAAATGATAGGAGAATAAGATCAAGTCCACAACACCGTTATTTATGCTCACGATGGATTCTCACAACGAATGTAAATCATGAGTAAAAATTACAAAGTACACAACACCCTCCATTCGTTGGTAAAATCGATAAACCTTTTCTCCTTTGTGATTTTGATTCTGCTCATGCTTGACCTCTCATGGTCCTTTGGTGCTGAGACGAGGACGGAAGACCATCATTTCTACACTGCATCCACAATCCAAAAGCCACAAATTTTCTTCACCAAAAATCAACAACCTTCCTCATTAAGTCCTGACGAAATAGCGACTATAGAAGTGTTTGAACGTGCCCGCCGCTCAGTTGTCTATATTACGAATACCGCCCTGCGTCGTGACTTTTGGTCATTAAATACGTTTGAAGTTCCTCAAGGATCAGGGTCGGGTTTTATCTGGGATAATCATGGACATATTGTCACGAACTTTCATGTCATCTATCAGGCAGACTCCATACAAGTCGTCTTGGATGATCAGTCAACCCATAAAGCCAGCGTCATTGGTGTTGACCCTGATCATGATCTTGCGGTGTTACATATTCATGATCACACGAAAAATTTTGACCCCATTGACGTTGGAAGCTCAAAAGATTTGCGTGTAGGACAACGGGTCCTCGCCATCGGCAACCCATTTGGCTTGGACCACACCTTGACCACTGGAGTCGTGAGTGCCTTGGGGCGCACGATCAAATCGTTGAATGAACGAACCATCGAAGGTGTCATCCAAACCGATGCCGCGATCAATCCTGGAAACTCAGGTGGTCCATTACTGGATAGCCGTGGCCACTTAATAGGCGTCAACACACAAATCATCAGCCCCAGTGGTGCGTTTGCAGGGATTGGCTTTGCGGTGCCTGTCAATACCATCAGCCGTATTGTCCCTCAACTCATTACATTTGGAAAAGTGATTCGGCCTGGGCTTGGCATTTCCCTCATTCCTGACTCCATTGTTGCTCGTTGGGGAATTAAAGGTCTGGTGATCGCACGTATCGAACCTGGAGGACCGGCAAGTCAAGCAGGCCTTCAAAGTGCCAGAGAAATGCGCGGAGGACGAATTCGGCTAGGCGATGTCATTACAGCAGTTGACGGTAAACCCGTCAGAGTTGTGGACGATCTCGCTATGATTCTTGACCGATATAAAGTTGGAGACCGTATCAAGATCAAAATTCGCCGACAAGGAAAAGACCAACATCTGTCCTTAAAACTTCAAGCCATACAATAGCCTTTACTCGTATGATCAGTATTTTCAAAACAATTACGTTAGGGAGACATCCTCGGACTGTGTCGCGAAAGTCATCGCACCGTCTTGAAAGTCAACCGTCACACGTTCTCCATCCTTCAACTCTCCTTTCACAATGAGTCGAGAAAGCGGGGTTTCGATATCACGCTGAATTAATCGTTTAAGCGGACGAGCCCCATACACAGGATCATAGCCACGTGAAGCCAATTCCGTAATGGCCGAATCCGTCACGTCCAACGTCATGCGACGTTCAACTAAACGTTGACGAAGTCTCTCTAATTGAATCTGCACAATGTGACTCAAGTCTGTGGTTGTCAGTGGGTGAAACACGACCGCTTCATCAACACGGTTCAGAAACTCTGGACGAAAATGCTGTTTTGCCTCACTCATGACTAATGCATGCAGTTGTTCGTATGACAATCCTTGCTCCTGCGCATCTAAAATCTCTTGACTCCCTAAATTCGATGTCATAATCAGAACTGTGTTTTTAAAGTCTACGGTACGTCCTTGAGAATCGGTGAGTCTTCCATCATCTAAGACCTGAAGCAAGACATTGAAAACATCATGATGGGCTTTCTCAATTTCATCGAATAAGATGACGGAGAATGGCCGACGACGGACAGCTTCGGTCAACTGTCCTCCTTCTTCGTAGCCCACATATCCAGGAGGCGCACCGATCAGTCTCGCCGTCGTATGCTTTTCCATGTACTCGGACATGTCAATCCGAATCATATTGCCTTCGTCATCGAAAAGAATACTGGCTAACGCCCTGGCGAGCTCAGTTTTTCCAACTCCAGTCGGCCCAAGGAACAAGAACGATCCAATCGGTCGCTGAGGATCCTTCAGACCAGATCGTGCTCGCAGCACCGCATCCGCGACTGCTTGCACCCCTTCCTCTTGCCCAATCACCCGTTCATGAAGCAAGTCCCCAAGGCGCAGTAACTTTTCCACCTCTCCCTGCATCAGACGACTAATAGGGATTCCGGTCCACCGACTCACAACTTCGGCGATATCTTCTTCATCGACTTCCTCTTTTAATAAACGATGTTCTCCCTGTTTTTCACCAAGATGTTCGCCTTCGGCATGGAGTTCCTGCTCAATACGAGGAAGCGTCCCATAGCGTAACTCGGCGACTCGATTTAGATCATAATTCCGTTCGGCTAATTCAATCTCTCGTTTCACATCTTCCATCTGCTGGCGAAGGTCCTGGAGCCGTCCAACTGACGCTTTTTCGGTATCCCATTGAGATTGGAGCTCTTCAAGCGCCTGCTGTTTTTCTGTCAGTTCTTGATTGAGATTTTCGAGTCGAACCTGGCTTCCAGGGTCAGTTTCTTTTTTCAGGGCTTCACGTTCAATTTCCAACTGCATCACTTTTCGAGAGAGTTCATCCATCTCCGCTGGCATACTATCGATCTCCGTCCGTAGGTGCGCAGCAGCTTCATCGACCAAATCAATAGCTTTGTCAGGCAAGAACCTATCCCCAATATATCGGTGCGAAAGCTTGGCAGCGGCCACAAGCGCCACGTCTTTTATCCGAACCCCATGATGGACCTCATACCGTTCATTCAGACCACGTAGAATGGATATCGTATCTTCCACAGAAGGTTGATCAACGAGCACTGTTTGAAACCGTCGCTCAAGGGCAGCATCTTTTTCAATATGTTTTCGATATTCGTTTAGGGTCGTAGCTCCAATTAAATGAAGCTCTCCCCTGGCTAACATTGGCTTTAACAGATTCGCGGCATCCATCGAACCTTCTGCCGCCCCTGCCCCGACGACGGTATGTAATTCGTCGATAAAAAGAAGAATTTGCCCTTGTGAAGACTGTATTTCCTTCAAGACTGCTTTGAGTCGTTCTTCAAACTCACCACGAAATTTTGCACCCGCGACCAACGCCCCCATATCTAGAACCACCACACGCTTTTGTTTCAGTCCTTCAGGGACATCTCCCTTAACGATACGTTGTGCCAGCCCTTCGACAATCGCAGTTTTTCCGACTCCTGGCTCACCGATGAGAACGGGGTTATTTTTTGTTCGTCTCGACAAAATCTGGACAACCCGACGAATTTCTTCATCACGACCAATGACAGGGTCAAGCTTCCCCTGCTCCGCAAGTTTCGTCAGATTTCGTCCATACTTTTCAAGTGATTGATAGGTGCCTTCTGGATCCTGGTTCGTCACACGTTGATTCCCTCGCACATGTTGAAGTCCTGCAAGTAATTTATCGCGCTTGAGACCGATGGCGCGAAAAATCCCACCTTCTTCCACCATCGCCAACAGTACATGCTCGACACTTAAATATTCATCCTGGAGTCCGTTCATTTCATCTTCCGCATGCGACAATACCGAGGCAATCCTTGGTGTTAAATGAATTTGCCCAGGGCCACCTGTACGACCTTGAACTTGAGGGATTTTATTGACGGCCTGCTCGGACGCTTGCTGTACGGCCACCGGCGACACACCTGCCTGCTCAAGAATGGGTTTCGTGAGTCCACCATTCTGATCGAGTAAAGCCAACAACAAATGCTCGACATCCACGCCTTGATGATTTCTCCGCATGGCAATGCCAGAAGCCGCTTGAAGAGCTTCTTGAAGTTTTATTGTCATTTTATTCATATCCATCATATAACCCCTTTATGTACATAGTTCTTCCTCATCCACGTATCATCGTCATCTTTGGTCTGTCCTCTAGATAACCATAAATATGAACATTTCAAGCCTTAAGATCTAAAGCCCGATGGTCTGTTGATAGAGACGATGAACGACTGAGGTATGATGGCCATAATCATCTAAAAATGCTTGAGCTGTTTTGGCATATGATTCACCTTTGGGATACCCCATACGGACGGCACATTTCGCCACCTCTTCTAGATCACGGGGAAGGACATGCGTTTGGAGATCATTCACCATTTGCAGTTTATGTTCGAGGTCGCGAAGAAATCGATAGGCACTATTCAGTTGTTCAACCGATTCTTCAGACAAAATCTTTACTCCACCTAAAAGAGCCAGGGCCTTTATCGTATTTCGTTCCATCACCTGTGGTGTTTGGTGAACGTGTAACAACTGGAGTGCTTGGACCAAGAATTCGATTTCTCGAATTCCTCCGACACCCAATTTGACATGCCGTGTTTCTTCGCCCCGTCGAAGAAGTTTCGTATGAATTTTCAGTTTCAGTGACCGAACCGTTTGCAGGACATCTTGAGTCGTTGCATTCTTTTTTCCCAAAATGAATGATCGAATGCGACGAAGAAACAACCTGCCGATCGGCTTCGCTCCAGCAATCGGATACGCTTTAATAAATGCCATCCGTTCCCAGTCTCGTCCACGAGTTCGGTAATAATGCACTGAATCCTCTAGCGATTTGGCTACGGCTCCAATGTCACCCTCAGGACGTAAACGTAAATCGACGCGAAAGATCGCGGCTTCATCCGTCGTGACATCAAGCACACGCGTAATTTCGCGCGCGAGTTTCTCAAAGTATTCATCATTAGAGATTGGAAGTTGCCCGTTCGCCGATTGCGTTTCACCATCACCCGTTTCATACAGATACACAAGATCCACATCAGAACTATAATTCAGTTCCCCTCCTCCAAGTTTTCCCATTCCCATGACGACAAATCCCGTCCGAGTCAACTGTCCATGCCGGTCACGATGAGATGGCGTCCCATGTTGTGCGCGGAAATATTCATCAGCGAGTTCATAGACCGCTTGGATCAGGACATTGGCCATATCTGAGAGAGAGCCCACCGTTTCTGAGACATCTGCCACACGCAACATGTCTCGAATACCGATACGCAGCATTTCTCTCCGCTTAAAGCGTCGTAGAGCATCCCCTTTCATGTCATAACGCTGAAACGTGGCTAAAGATTTTCGTAGATCGTCATTCATTTGCCGACGAGTCGGAGCCCGACTTTCAACCTGCTCTTCGACGAGCCAATACATGAGCATGGGATCGCGAATCAGCGTCTCGGCCATGGCCGGGCTATTGCCAAAAATCATACTCATCAAATGCAACATTCTCGGTGCTTGGCCTAAAAATTGAAAAAGCGATCGACGTTGAACACCTGTCGCGATATAGTGGTCCCAGAAATTTAAAGCCTGATCAGGATCAGCCGTTTCGCCAATCGCCCACAGTAAGTCTGCTAGAATGACCGACAGGGCCCGACGTTCTTCTGGATGGCCAGCCATCGCCTGCAGATTAGCATCGGCCTGAGCTGGCCTCTCAAATCCATACGGCCTAAGTAAGCGATCCACTTCATTGGCCCCTAAAGTCGATGAAAGTAAAAGAGGCGTGGGATCGAGTGTGTGAGCTTCAGGCTTGGCGCGTGAGATTCGTTTTTGAGGGTCTTTCATAAAGAATGCCTATTATATACGATCAGACTATGGACCTTACAATGCATCCCCATTTCAGGATATTCTTATCGTGATGGACCATCAGCATCGAATTCAAGAATTGCAGGATGCCTGTCCTGAGCTTAATCCGCTCATTATCCAGGATTTTGTTCATCGAATGGACCCAGAATATTTCGATCACTTTTCGCTGGATCTCGTCATCGAACATCTCGCTTTAGTCGGTACCCTCACACCTGAGAATCCATGCGCTATTACCATAAAAAAATGCCCAAAGCATATCTACCAATTAACGATTGTCGCCTATGATTATTATTCAGAGTTTTCCATGCTTTGTGGCCTCTTATCGTCCGTCGGGCTCGACATTCGAAATGCGACAATCTATACCTTGACGGAACACGTCGCGACACAGACTTCGCTATCTAATCGCCATCGACGTCAAGCCCAAACTGGAGCAGGGTCTGCCCTCGCCGCGAAGTCAATACGTGGGCTTTCTCGAAAAAAAGTGGTCGATGTGTTCAACGTCAAGCTGTTACCGGGATGCGTCTTTCACCGTGCCCAGCAGACGACCTTTCGAGAAGCCGTATTCTCTATGATCCGCCTGCTCGAGGATCGCCATTTCCGAAAAGTTCGTAGCCATGTCAATCGTGCCCTGATTGAAACACTTGAGCGACTCAAGCCGCATGTCTCCGATGTGGTTCATCCAGTGGAAATCCAATTTCACAACGATCGTGCACCAGATGCCACCGTCATGGAAATTCGTGCGACAGATACGCCAGCCTTCCTGTATACCTTTGCCAATGCCCTCACCATGCGCGGAGTCTATATCTCAAAAGCCAAAATTGAAGTGAAAGGTCACACCGCTCACAATGAATTATTTGTCCAAGGGCGAACGGGAGGAAAAATCAACGATCGCCATGAACAACAAGAACTCACGTCCACTGCGGCACTCATCAAAGAATTTTCACATTTTCTGACATGGGCACCTGATCCAGGGAAAGCCCTCGAGCACTTCGACCAACTCTTGGATGATCTACAAGGAGACCAACAACACCCTCAAACATTTTCTCTCTTACGACAGCAATCGTTACTCGGCCATCTCGCCAAATTGTTTGGGAGTAGTGATTTTCTTTGGGAAGACCTGCTTCGCCGACAACATTCGAATCTTTTACCGGCCATGTCAGGTTTCCTGAAGGGGCCCATTATCCGCGAAAAGGCTGATCTTGACCGAGCACTGACCGCCCAACTTAAATCCTGTAAATCCACTGAAGAGCGAAGATCTCGCCTGAATACGTTTAAGGACCAAGAATTATTCCGAATCGACATGAAGCACATGCTGGATACCGCTTGGTTGCCGGACTTTTCACTCGCCTTAACCAATCTTGCTGAAATCGTCCTTGACTATGCGTTGCGCGAAGCGCAACAGGTGCTGGCCAAGCAATTCAGACGGCTTAAACTCGCAATCCCACAGTACTCATTCGCCATTTTTGGTCTGGGAAAATTGGGAGGAAAAGAACTTGGCTATGCCTCTGACATTGAAGTATTGTTTGTCTATGAGATGAAAAAACCCGCTGGCCGTGCACTCCCATTGGTCTCAACTGACTACTTCGAACAACTCGTGCAAGAAATTCTTCGTTGGATTGAAGCCAAAAATAAGGGTATCTTTCATGTCGACACACGACTGAGGCCTTATGGTGACAAAGGCCTTCTAGCAAATTCCTTCGAAGAAATCTGCAAGTATTATAATCATGATGGTTCGGCAGCCCCGTTCGAACGTCAAGCCTTGATCAAACTTCGTCTTGTTGCCGGCGATACTATATTAGGGGAAAAAGTGGAAACGCATCGTGATCGATATGTCTACAGCGCCAAACCCTGGCCGTTAGACATCGCTCTCGGTCTCCGAACCAGACAAATAAAAGAACTCGTGCCAGGACAGTCCATTCATGTGAAATATAGCCCAGGCGGTATTATTGATATTGAATACCTCACTCAATATCTCCAGCTAATGCACGGTCATCGCTTATCATCGCTCCGTACATCCAATACGCTTGAGGCATTAAAAACACTTCAACGGCGGAAGATTCTTCAAGCTGGTGAAGAAACTGTTCTACATGAAGATTATCTATTTTTTCGTCAGTTGATCGACGCACTTCGTATTGTTCGAGGACATGCGCAAGACCTGGTGTTGCCAGAATCCAGTTCTGATGGCTTGATTTTTTTGGCCCGACGCTTAGGGTTTACGACAAAAAATTGGAATGATGGAGCTCTGGCACTGGAAGTCGAAATTCAACATCGCATGAAGCGAGTCCATAAAATATTCCACAAATTTTTTCTCCAAAAGGGCAGATCTCAGTGAATCCAAATAAGTTCTAGTGGGGCCTAGGCCACGAACGCCCAACGCACCACTGACCTTGTCGTTTCAATCTTTACTGAGGTTCACTAGGGTCACTCAATGATGTTCTCATAGATGGCCTAGGACACGAACGCGTAACACGCCAGTGCTCTTTGTCAGTCCAACTCTTACTGAGACGCACTCGGCATACGAACCATGAGGGTTACAGGTGTCCTCGTAGCGACGATTGTTGTGTGATCCTGCGTAACCTCAATAGGTACCTGACGTTCAACGCGGTTCTGCTCCTGAGATGTCGACTTGAGGTCGCCAAGCCAGCGTCATTACCCACGTCAAACATTAGAAGGTTATACCCGCACGGATTCTCTGACAGCAATTGACCTTGCATATCACGTAGTGGATATCAAAATTTGGCAATTTTGGATTCTACCGATTCTGGATAACTGAAACGGCTAGAGCAACGTCATTTCCGCAATATCATTCCCCAGTCTTCCTTATATTGCCTTAAAGAACACTGCCCACAGAACGACCCGCACCATCACTTTTCATCTGTTCATGGCCATTAACTTGAGAAACTGTCAAATACTGCCTCACAAAGTCAAAGATTCCAACCTTTTTCCGCTGTTGACTCCAGGAACCTCCATACTCATCCGATGAAACACATGAATAGAGAACTCGGAAAGAAGGTACTATTCAGTCTTCCTTCATGTCCTTTCTGAAATACATGAGAAATTTAAATTGAAATGTCAATCTTTACAACAGGTTAGGCAATCTCAACCGCAACCAACAAAACCTTCTGCTCTAAATGACCACTCAACACCTAACGGACAACAGAGGGATACCTGAAGGTAAATACACTAATTTTTTCTACTCTTATTCATACGTGGCTTGTTTTTTGCTTTTTTCATGATTATCAAAGGTCAATTATATGATCTGTTATTTAAATGAAAAAGTCGAAACAATTCACCCCATGGAAACCTAGATTATGAAACACACACAAGCCACTCTTTCCAACACTCATATTGACGAAATGCCATCAGATGCTGGTCGAACATATACCCCGTCAGCAGGGACCAATTCCCCGGCACTCGAATCTCTGTATTTTCGTTCCTTCGGACCAAAACCCTTGCTCGACCGTCACTCTGAAGCCGAATTGGGAAAACGTATTGACCAAGCCAGTCATTCAATACGAACCACGGTAAAGCAAGGTCTGCAAGTGGCTAAACTCTTGCCGAAATCAACACCTCAACAGCAGGCCATTGACAAACTCAAAGAGATTCATCAACTCACTGGACTTTCCGTCCCTGCTATTGAAGAAGCCAGACTCACGTTGTTGACCTTAGAGAAAGAAGACGGACGACACTCAAAACAGATTGCCTTGCTCTGCAAACAGCTGCAAGCTGCCGGCTTACAGTTGGAACAGGCCAAAACAGAGCTTGTCCAACGAAACTTACGATTAGTCGTCGACATTGCCAAACGGTACGCTGGACATGGCCTTGCCTTCTTAGATCTTGTCCAGGAAGGTAATATTGGTCTAATGAAAGCCGCAGAGCGGTTTCAACATAGCAAAGGATTTAAATTCAGCACCTATGCAACCTGGTGGATACGCCAAGGAATTACTCGAGCTCTGGCTGATCAATCACGAACAATTCGTATCCCAGTCCATATGAACGAAATTTCGAATAAGATTGCCCGTGTGTCCAAACGATTGACCCAGCAATATGCCGCACCAGCACAAATGGAAGACATCGGAACGTTTTTAAATATTAGCCCTGATAAAGTCCAGGAAACGGTACAGGTTTTTCAAGATCCACTCTCACTTGAAACGCCGGTCGGAGATGGCGAAACGCTCTTAACGGACTTTGTAGCTGACGTCAAATCCGCTTCTCCAGAATCTCCTATTGCGAAAAAACAAACCAATCAACAAGTCCAGCGTGTTCTCAGCACACTGACCGAAAGAGAGCAAATGGTCATTCGCCTCCGATTTGGCTTCGGGCAAGATGAACCGTGGACGCTAGAGGAAGTGGGACAGACGATGTCGGTCACACGAGAACGTGTGCGACAGATCGAAGCCAAGGCCCTCCAAAAACTCAAAGATCCCAATATGAAACAATTATTGGCTGCCATCAAGTAGCGCTTGCAGATTCAGAACGCTTTTCTTTTCTCAGCACCCATGAGCCACATGAGGCCAACCCCCCTTGAGGTTGGCCTCTATTTTTTTTATGATGATTCGCTCATGTGCCAATCTACGACTCTCTTAACTGGATAAACTAATGAGCCAACAACCTGACAACCTCGTGCTATCACTCCGTGAGGAATTCCGCTATCATCTTGAACAATTTTATGCATGTCTCCATCTTGCGCCTCCCTATAACAGCGTCGAAAAAGCCATTCGCTTTTTCTCGACCTCGTTACAACAGAAGTCTGAAGAGGAACGAGAACAACTCGCGACTCATCGGCATCTCAGATGGCCTCTCTTTGAAGAAGCATTTATTGAGTCTGGATTACCAAAAAAACACCATGGAATCATTCGAGGACTGATTCAGGCAAACAAATGTGACCATCTTCCCAAAGAATACGTTGTATTCACGCAACCCTTTGTCATTAATTCATAAACGCTCCTATAGCGGTTTCCAATAACTTCCGTATGTTTGAAGTGAGTCATCGCGCGGAGTTAGTTGATATGCCTCAATTGGAACGTATTTGGATTCGCTAGAGTGCACGCGAGACCCCGCGTAAATTCTCTGTAAACTTTCCCTTTACATCTAGCTCTCAGCAACACGTTATTTTAGAGTTGCGTGCATGACATGACCAGCCGCCAACAAAGTTGCTCTTGCCATCAAAAGAACGTTTTTTCACAGGATCCGATTGTTAAACACTCTTCAGGGGTCAAAATGTCTAGGAGAACCTTCATCACATTCGGAAATTCTTCAAAACACAAAATGCGGGATGCCTGCTGGTGAGATGACTATAGCCGGTTCAAATAATTTACGCGTGTTTGAAGTGAGTCATGGCGCGGGGTTAGTTGATTGCCGAGCTGGAACTTATTTGGGATTCGCTATAGTAGACAAAAATGATACAGGTGCAACATTCACGCAACATTTTTACTGGACCTTTGAGGATAAACACGTTACCATTATTATACATTTCATTCAGTTCATAATCGTTTTTGCTCATTCATTATTCGGCATCTTAATTGCTCTTTCTATTGCTAGAATTTCCCATTTTCAGCATGTGACTCCAACCTAATGAGAGGCGTGAATGAGATTTCAACAAACGATTGGTAAGGCGATCTCTGTTTCAGGAGTAGGACTTCACTCTGGAGAGAGGGCTGAACTGACGATTCACCCTGCGCCTCCTAGTACAGGCCTCGTGTTTCACAAAGTCACATCAGGTGTGCTCGAAGCCTGCCCAGCCACCATTCAATGCCTCCATCCAACGGATTTATGCACAGCGCTGAGCTTCAATGCGTTTCAAATACAAACAGTTGAACATCTCCTTTCCGCACTTTCTGGGCTTGAAATTGATAATGCCAGCCTCGAGCTTGCTGGCAATGAAATCCCTGCTCTGGATGGCAGCTCGGCGCCATTTGTGAAATTGCTGCAAGAAGCGGGAATTATCGAACAAACGATCCCGAGAACGTATTTGAAAATTGTACATCCTATATCGGTTGAACGCGGCAATAAATCACTGACCGTCTACCCCGCCCCGCTACAGAAGATTTCTTATTCTATTGAGTATGATCACCCGCTCATTCAATCTCAAACCTATGTTCATCACTCTTCTCCAACAGAATTTCAACGAAATATCGCAAGCGCCAGAACATTTGCTTTCAAGGAAGAAGTAGAAGGGCTCTGGTCTCGAGGGCTTGGGATGGGAGGTTCATTGGAAAACACGCTCGTCTTTTCGGATACAGAACTTTTGAATGAAACCGGCCTCCGCTATACAGATGAATGCGTTCGTCACAAAATCCTAGACCTTATCGGTGACTTAGCCTTACTCGGAGTACCGGTTATTGGTCACTTCATTGCTGATCGAGCTGGCCATCAACTCCACGCTGAATTAGTCACAGCCATTAATGCCAACCCTGATTCCTGGATACTGATAAATACTGACGTTGAAGGCAACACGACAGATTCTTTGGTACCAGACCAAGACTCAAAGAGATCAACAGCCCCCGAAGCCCATCATGTGTATTCTTCATTTTAAGCTCAGTACGCTTTCATGCGCTATACCGAAAACCTCGCGACCAAGAAGCGACCATTCCACATCCTGAGCGACAGCTAGTATTCTTTCATTCTCTATCCAATTTCAATAACCGAGGTGGAGGGTGTCATGTAATCAACAGTTGTTCATTTCTTCACTCACTCTCGCGCCTGGAAAATCCTTCGAATAACCACCTCAACGCTTTCTTCATCGACAAACGGAGAGGCAATAAAGGACTTCAACGCGAGAACGGGTTCTCCATACAATGTATGGCTAGTCATCTATAAACATTTGAAAAGAGAAAAAAGTCTGAAAATTGCTTTGTAGAGATGATGGCTTATAGCTGTTTCAGTTATACCGAATCGGTAGAATACCAAATTGCTAAATTTTGCTATTCACTACGTCATATATAAGATCGATTGCTGTTGCTGTCAGAGAATCCATGCAGGTATAACCTCCCACTCTTTGAAGTGAGTAACCGCGCGGGGTTCGTTGATATGCCCCAGCTGGACCTGGACACGTGTAGTTGAAGCATCAGGTCGATGGCTGAATCACGCCGTTGAATGCTATGCAAGATTGCACCTTCTTGCATGGTATCGTGTCCAGGCATTCAAATTGTTGGATTCGCTATAATACTCCAGAAGCTACGGAGTTAATGGCCATGCGTACTTAAATGCATGAATGATTGACAATTGTCGGCGAGATCCCTCATGGGGAGGGAGGAGACTGCGGTTAGGGATTATGCCAGCGGGCACCTTCAAGTTCGGGATTAAACTGATGTGTGAGTTTGAGCGTATCGCCATCCTTAATCTTTGACTCTAAGGTTGAAATCTTCAGATTAATTGTCACCATGACTTGATTAGAAACGAGAAACGATTGAAAGGGCTCAAACTTTTCAGCATGGACTTGAAAGAGTTCCCGCACCGTTATTGGTTCAGGGACTTCGCATTCAAATTCAGGCTCTTCGACGGCATCCTGAAGGGTCTGACCAAACACCAACACCTTAATCATATCATCCTCTCAAAGGTTCTCAATCACACATCAATTATTTAAGCACGAATCCCTCTCAAGACACAATTGTTATTCTTGCGCTTCGTTGAGCAATTCAGCAATATGCTTAACGGATACGGTACCCCTCAGCCCATTTTTCAACTGAATCATGCAAGCCGGACAGCTGGTAGCCACGGTTTGAGCACCGCTAGCAAGAATCGCATTCCGCTTACGCTCGAAAATTTTTTGTGAAGTCTCATAATCCTTGACAATATACGTTCCTGCTCCTCCGGCACAGCGATCAGCATCTTGCATTTCAACGAACTGCATACCTGGTAAATTCGACAATGCCTCGCGTGGAGCTTTCGTCACGCCAGCGGCCCGTAAATGACAAGAAGAATGATACGTCACTTTTTCTATCCCCTCACTTTGGGACAATGACGTCGTTCTGCCCTTCACCTCAACCAGTTGGTTATTTCCTGCCAATTCAGAAATATGTTTCACACGTTTAGCGAGTTGCCTCGCAAGTGCTTCTTCAGGTTCACCTTTAAATAACCGAGCATAGTCTTTTAAGCTGAGCGTACAGGAGGCACAGCCCGTGACGACTGTCTCATACGAGGCCAAATTGGCAATATTTTCTCGAGCACCATCTTTGACTAACTCACGATGACCATATGTTTCAATGGGTGTTCCTGAGCAACGCTGAACAGGCAATGCCGGCTCAAGACCTTGCTTACGTAAGACACCAATGACCGCATCACCCACACCATCATCAAAATAATTCGCAGCACATCCGTGAAAATAGGCCACCTTGGAGTTACTCTTCTCAGGCTCCTGACAAAGCTCGGAGTACCGATCACGCAACGTACGTTTCGCTAATCGGGGCAATATAAGATCTTGAGGAATTTTGGCATTCGGAGCAAGTCGGCGAAGGATTGGACGAGTGAGGCGCTCAAGAACACCTCTCACCGTCGGTTGATCCCAGATCTCTTGGGTATGTGCAGCCATTTTGAGCAAAGGTTCAAAGAGCCTGGGACGAGCATGTAGGGCAAAGACCCAACCCATGAGTCGATTGGGATGTTCTGCACGACGCTGCAAGATCAAGTCAGATACATCGACGTCAGCCGGACACACGGTCCGACATGACTTGCAATTCAAACAGGCCTCGACTACACACTTTGAATCCAGATAACGATAATCCTTGGCCGTGACAATTTCGAACCATCCACGAGAACTCATATCTTCAGATTGAAAGACATCATACACGGGACACACGGCGTTACACTTGGCACAGGTCGCACAAGGTTTGGCAAGACGCTCGTAGTCAATATGCTCAGTAAACGATTCATTGCTAATCTTGACCCCTGGATTCATGACTCCAGTTGGATCAAGCATCTGCTTCACCTCAACAAATACCTGATACAATTCCTCACCAAACATCGGACGAACCATTTCCGCTCGAATGCGGCCATCTCCATGCTCTCCACAAATAGACCCTGAAAAATTTTCAAGAACCACCTGATGAACCTCGCGATGCGCCGTCACCATCCCTTGAAAATCATTTGGATCGTTAAGATCCAATAAGGGGAGGATATGAGCGTTACCATCACCAATATGACCAAAGACCGCAACTGCAATATTTTGCTCTCCAAAAAACTTTTCCAGGTAACGGATGAGCTCGGCGGTTCGTTCGGCTGAGACCACCACGTCATCCACAAAATTAATAGGCTTTTTTCGTTGATCATAGCGGTATAAGGTGGGATACAGAGCTTTCCGAGCTTTCCAGAGTTCCTGCTGTTTTTCACCATCAAATGCTACCACCGGCTCAGCTGACAGGCGATATCCACGACAGAGGCTCAGAAGTTGCTCACTTCGCCGAGGATCTTCTCCTTGATCAAATTCGATAAGTAGTGTGGCCGCGGAGTCAGATGGAATTCCATACGTGTCTCGGCCAATTAAGTTGAGGGTATTGGCATCCATGACTTCGAGAGCACTTGGCATAAGCGTCAACAAGTCTGGAACGGCCTCCCCCATTTCCTCTAAATACTGAAAATGAATGAGGGCGGAGGCCGTGGAGGTTGGTCGATCGACTAATCGTATCGTCGCTTCACTGAAAATCCCGAGCGTGCCTTCACTTCCGATAAAGAGTTTTGGTAAATCCCACACCCCTTGGTCTATTCCATCAATCAAATCAAACAGATTATATCCAGAACTGTTTTTACTCACATGAGGACGTTTGGCTTGAATCAGTGGCGCATGGGCTTTGACTAAATCAACAAGAGATTGAATGGCAGGATGATCGGAAAAAATCTGAGACAGAGCCAAAGCACCGAACTCATAAGATTGAGCGTGCAACCAACCCTCTTGAGGCAAACGAACGCGTAGCGCCTGCACATTATCTTTGACCGACCCGTAACGGAGGGTATGTGGACCAGAGGAATTGTTTGCCAACATACCGCCGAGTTTACACATCTCTCCGCTGGATGGATCAGGACCAAACATGAGATTCGACGTCACGAGTTGTTTATTCAATTCAGCCAACACGATGCCCGGTTGAACGCGTGCCCACTTTTCAGCGTGATTCACTTCGAGAATCTTATTCATCTTGGAGACATCGAGGATGATCCCCGTCCCTATCGCTGATCCCGTGAGATTGGTCCCAGCAGCTCGTGCCGTGAGCGGAATACCGTGACGGACCGCGTAATCCATAATCAGGTCAATATCTTCTTCAGATTTGGGTAGAGCAATGACTTTTGGGGACAGTCGATAGATACTGGCATCAACCGCATAGGCTTTCAGTGTGGATACATCGCTCTTGACTTTCTCGCCACCAAGAAGTCGATGAAGATCTTGGACAACTGGGGATTTCTTGTCAGGAAGAATGAGAGACATCGAGCCAGGTTAGAACTCCTATACAAAGAGGAGATTGAGAAAAACAGCTGAATCATGCACCGTGTTTACATTCTTTAGTGTACACGGTCGAGGGACTAGGCGGGAAGGTCAGCATTCCCTTCAGAGGAAGCGACATCTGAAGGCAATTCGTCATCACCAAACGGAAGTGCTAACGTCGAGGGGTTTCCAAGGTCTTGAATTTCTTTAAGTGGAGGAAGGTCACGGAGATCACGCAGACCAAAACGCTGAAGAAACTGCTTGCTCGTTCCATAGAGAATTGGACGCCCGGGAACATCTTGACGTCCGACAATTCGTACGAGCTTTTGGTCAAGGAGTGTCCGGAGTACTCCAGAGGTCTCAACGCCTCGTATTTTTTCAATATCCAAACGAGTAATGGGCTGTTTATAACTGACAATCGCTAAGGCCTCAAGGGCTGATGGAGAAAGTTTCGAAGTGGATTTGGTTTTCGAGAGACGACGAATGTACGTCCCGCAATCCGGTCGAGTCGCCAAAAGAAATCCGCCAGCAACTTCAGAAAGACACAGGCCTCGTCCTTCACTCTCATAGTCTGTCTGTAAATCTCGTAGAGTTTCCACAATTTTCGATTTTGGAACTCCTTCTAACACCGAAGCTAATTTATCAACCGTGACCGGCTCATGCGACACAAACAACACGGCTTCAAGAATGCCTTTAATTTCTGGATCTGCGAGATCAGACGTCTCTGTTCCATTCCCGTTTAGTTCCTCTTCCTTCAATACGGCAATCGACGGACCATCTGAGATCGAAAGCCCCTGCTCGTCTGCCACACCCTCTTCTGATTCAATGCTATCTTCTTGACGTAAAGCTTTGACTGTCATCCTAAGCCTCCGTGAAACATTCAACAAGTTCTACAAGAAAGCACTCAATTTTTTCTTGTCGATACAAACAGACCATCATCTTCTGGCATTTTCTCCCAGCTAACTCACCGATGGCTCAGCGCTGCCATCGCCTGGAACAAAATGTCGAGATACGCGGATTGGGCCAAAGATATCACTTTGATAGAGGCGTACTAAATTCATGCGGACGAGCTCTAACAAAGCCAGAAACGTGACAATGATCAGAGGACGTGAATCAAGACGCTCAAATAATTCCTCAAACGTGGCTGACGATTCAACCTCGAAACGTTCGAGAATCGCATGAATTCTATCCTGGATAGACAAAGACTCTTTCGTCACATCGATAAACACTTGACCAGGGGTCGCTCGATCTAAGACCCGCTGTAGGGCTCCGACAAGATCAAATAAACTGAGATCCTCAGAGAGGATGTCATCGTCAGTTGAACTGAGCTCATGACCTTGAGTCACCGGAACCGGCTCACGAATAAAGGCTTCCCCCCAGATTTTCCCTTGAGTAGAAAGACGGAATGCCGCATCTTTGAACTGTTCATATTCGACTAGCTGACGGACCAATTCCGCACGAGGATCCTCGCCTTCCCCCTCATCTTCTGCAGGAGTCTCATCTTTGGGAAGGAGGAGCCGAGATTTAATCTGAAGCAGCGTGGCAGCCATAACCAGAAACTCTCCAGCAAATGAGAGATTCAGATTTTTCAGTAAATTGATATACGATAAGTATTGTTGCGTAATTAGCGCAATTGGAATATCGTAAATATTAATTTCTTGTTTACGGATAAGATGGAGAAGAAGATCAAGGGGCCCGTTAAATGAATCAAGTTGAACTTTGTAGGCATCATCTAGCGATTCATCAATTTGTAGACTTTCCATAGAGTCCGTTTCTCGTAACAGTCAAAATCATTGTGAGATCTTTAAGGTATACCATCTTTTGTGGGCTCCATCAATCCCTTCTCTATATATTGTGGAAAATGTAAAATACTCATACAGAATGTCGCCATTTCTTTAATCCCCAGGCAAGAACACAGAGAAACCCTAAGAAAACCAAGATAACAGAAATAATTTCACTTACGTCTTTTTGCTTATTAGCACCTTGACCTGTTCCCTCAAAAATCGTCCCGGAAAATTGTGGAGGAATAAGAAATTCCACATTATTAAAATTCGTGTGCGCAGCAAACGACGAGTCGGTAAAATCACTGATCTTTTGAAATGTGGCATCCTGAAAGTCGGCATCCTGTTCAAACCTCGAAAACCGAAAAAACGCTTCTCGTATAAACAGCGACTCTGAAAAAATCGCAGGTCCAGTAAATTGAGCTCCAGAGAACCCTGTTCCCATCTGAAATTGAACCTTTGTAAAATCCGCTCCTTGCTCAAAGATCACCTCGAGAAATTCAGCCAATCCAGTAAACCGGCTTTCAATAAAGTGAGCGTCGTGCTTGAACTGGGCTTTATGAAACCGAGAATGTGTCCCAAATAAGACCTTGTTAAATAATGCTGGTTTTTCGAAGTGCGCACGAACAAAAAATCCCTCATACAGTATCTCAGAGTTTGAGAAATTCAGACCCTGAAGAAAAAGTGTGTGTGAAAAATCTACCGACTGCTCGAATCTCGTCCCCGTGACAGAAAACTCTCCCAGTATGATGACCAGTCCTTGCCGTAAATTCGTTGCCCAGTTGCCTTGAATGACCGCATTATGAACAGAAACCGACCGCTGAATAATCCGACCTTCTTCAATCTGGCGTTCAGCTACGACCTGTTGAGCTGAAGTTGACGGCAGAGTGGCAGGGCTGAGAGGCTGAAGAGGTAATTGGTCCAACATGAGATCACCAACGATCATCACTCCGCGAAGATCAACCTGCTTCCCCTCTTTCAGTACCTTAAACAGGGAATCGGCATGAATAGCAAGCCTTTCGCGCTCCTCGGCAGTACAAGTTCCAATGAGATGTCGACGAAAGATCTCAGGTTCCGTGGAAGACGATTGGCGGACTTCACAGGACACTGCAAAGGTCACGCTTCCCACGCTTGCAGTGATCACGCCAACAATCACGATACACTGGAGTGTTAGGCTAATCCGGAGACGATGCCACCTCACGATCGAGCACACCAAGCGTTGAATGTTTCTTGGACAGATATCGGCATAGCCAGTGGGAACGAAAACGATAACCAGCGCCTCACTCAATACGCCGGACATTCATCTTCATGGTTAAAGAGTACTGAAGGGACTTGTATCTCGCCTTGATCGAAACGCGTGGACCATCACGATTGTAACGGTTGGAGATGAAAAACAACTCAGATAAACGTGACCATGCCCATGCCTTAGGATGATTGGCCTTCAGACTCCGAAGGTGTTTTGACGTTCACATCTTTCAGCATAAGGTAGAAGTCTTGATGATCAAGGTCAGATTGATTCATTCGTTCTTCAACATCACTCACGGTTTTTGGAGGAGGAACCACGACCTTCTCACCATCTTGCCAATTGACCGGCGTTGCGCAGGAAAATCGTTCGGTTGTCTGCAACGCTGTCACCAGGCGTAAAATTTCGTCAACACTTCGCCCAACGTTCATAGGGTAATACACCAGAGCTCGAATGACTCGCTTCGGATCGATCACAAACACCGTACGGACCGTGGCCGTAGAACTCGCATCAGGATGAATCATGCCATACAGCTGGGACACCTTCATATCCACATCCGCAATCATGGGAAATGGAATATGGACACCCATTTTATTTTTCATGTTCTGAAGCCACGCCAAGTGGGAATGGACACTATCAACACTCAGTCCGATGAGTTTCGCCCGTCTGGAAGTAAACTGTTCATGCCGACGCGCAAATTCCAATATTTCAGTCGTACAAACCGGAGTAAAGTCAGCCGGGTGGGAAAACAAAACTATCCAATCTTGCTCCTGCCACACGCTAAAATTGAAATCTGAACTATGAGTGGTGACGGCGCTAAAATCTGGAGCGCGATCACCAATTCGAAGCAACCCAGTCCCTTCAGACATGTATCCTCCTTTACGGTCTCATGATTACCAAATGGTCAAATGAATGCAGTTCTCACCACCCTTGCCACCCTTGTTCGGGCAGACGGTGAGATTTACCAGGAACGCGAAAGATCTTCGTCATCATCTTCCATACCTGAATCGTTATCGCGAAAAAATTTCTCCGTTCCGAGTTCATCAGAGAGATCATCGGTCAGATCATCATCATTTTCGTCATCTAGTCCTCTGGGAAAAGCATCATCTACAAACTCGTCTGCAAGATCATCAGTCAATTCATCCAGATCATCATCGGCATCATCAGCACCTTCTATCGTGAGTTCATCCACTTCAACAGCAGAATCCGTGTCAAGGGTCGTTTTGGGCGATTTCAACGGCCTCAATGAAGTGCTTTCTGCACTCAGAACTGCGACTAATGGAGACTTCGCAACCTCTTCTTCAGTAAGAATCTCCTCCCTGCCTTTCTTCGTAACGACTTTTTCGCGAACCGCCTTTGATTGAGGAGGCTTCTTCACTGACTCGATGGAGCGAGACTTCTCAGATGATGACTTCCTTTTGGTTTTTGGAGGTGATGGCGAAACATTGGATTTCGTTGTGACCTTTTTCATTTTGGGCTTGGTTTGGCTTTTTACGATTTTCGACGGTTTGACGATTTTTTTCACAACTTTTTTCTTCACGGTTTTGGTTGTCGGTTTCTTTTTTGTCGCCTTTTTGGGTACAACTTTGGCTGATGACTTTTTCAGACTCGTGGTCTTGGTTTTCTTGGCCAATTGAGGCTTTTTTGTTGTTTTGGTGCTTTTGGTGGCTTTCTTTTTCGTGGCAGGCTGACGTATAGGCTTTGTTGATCCTGCCTTTTTGCTTGTCTTCGCTTTACTCTTAGATTTCGTTGTTGACTTCACTCGACCCATGGATGACTTAGCCTTTGACTTGGGCTTGGCTTTCGACTTGGGCTTGGCCTTCGTTGCCATTAGCGAACCCTCCTAGTGTAGTGTTTCACAAATTCGTGATATCGCCTAAGAAACATCAAGGCTGGCATCCTATAAGAATCAGACAGCAAGACAGACAATCTGGACGGTTGCATCGTGATCGCCGCCCTTCAGCCTTACAGAGGGCTTCCCCCCTCCGCATCATTGACAGATAGACCGTCTCTTGAATTCCTGCACATCAGGAAAGACCATAAGCCATGACGGTCACGCCGACTTATTCCCCTCGTGCGTATACATCTATGGTCACTTGCAGTGAGGCCTTTCGCCTTCTTAGGTGGCTCCCATCTACCATGGACCGCCTACGTGTTTCAAGAAAAGATTTTCAAAACGCAAAAAACATTCTACGGTGCGACCAAAGGATGAAAGCCTGTGATACAATGCCACGGCCTGGAAAGACCAACTCCAGTCTTTCACCTGTATCAAAGCACTGAATACAGCAAGATCACGAAGTCCCTCTCTATTCCTTTCTGAGCATGCATAGGGTCAAGCACCAAGTCATCACTCACGAATCACCATCAATCATCATAACCCTCGGCACGAAAACGCCCACGCAGGCTATTCGCATATCTCTTTACTTAGCGAAATTTCATCATAACGTCAATGCATGATGACCAACCGTATTCTCTAACGACGAATCTCGACGATGACTTCTTACACAATCACTGAACCGCCAACTCGAACACGATGGAAAATTCTTGGACTTCTCCTTCTCATTAGCATCGTCACCTATATTGATCGAGTCAATATCTCAGTCACGGCTCGTCAGATGATGCCCGCCCTCGGGCTGACCGATATGCAAATGGGATGGATTTTTTCAGCATTCGTCCTTGGGTATGCCGTTTTCCAAATACCAGGCGGATGGCTTGGTGATCGCTGGGGGCCTCGTCGCGTTCTCACAGTTGCCGTCCTTTGGTGGTCAATATTTACGGCACTCACGGCACTTGCCCCGACTCTTTCAATAACCAACGTCATCGGTGTCATTGGCTCTCTCATGCTCGTCCGATTTCTCATTGGTGTCGGCGAAGCCGCGGCTCTCCCCAACTTCAACAGATCCGTTGCCAACTGGCATCCCCCTCATGAACGCGGCCTGGGCATCGGCATTACCATAGGAGGAATCGGAGTCGGCTCAGCACTCACTCCACCAGTCACCGCTTGGATTATGGTCAACTATGGATGGCAAACTGCATTTTATGCGGCTGGAACGTTGGGAATCGGCATTGCGCTTCTCTGGTATTGGTATGCAACAGATCACCCACGGCAACATCGACATGTGAATGAAGGGGAGGCGCTCTTTATAGAAAAGTCCACAATACAGGGTCACCAAAAAACCCACAATTCAAGTTCCCACCCAACTTCACCACAAAAGGATGCACCAGTACCTACGGGAAAGAACCCTAGGGTTCCATGGAGTGCCATTATTCGGACCCCCACAGTATGGTGGCTGGTGCTGAGCTATACATGCCTGGGGTATGTGGCCTATGTCTACATGTCATGGTTCTATCTTTACCTCGTGAATGTCCGTGGTTTTGATGTCTTACGCGGAGCGTTCTTTGCGTCAGCACCATTCCTGGCCATGGCGATCTTCTGTCCATGGGGAGGATGGGTCACGGACAAAGTAACTCAGACTCGTGGACTCAACGTCGGACGAGCAAGCGTTGGAGCAATCGGAATGATTCTCGCCTCACTCTCAATCGTGATTGGCGCGAATAGTCAAACCCCATTTTGGGCAATTGGCATGCTATCACTCGGCGCCGGTTGGCTGTATTTCACGGTTGGCGCTTTTTGGGCAGCCACAACTGACCTTTCGAAAGCACACGCGGGCACACTCTCTGGAATGATGAATACCGGGGCAAACCTCGGTGGCACCATATCACCAACTCTCACACCTTGGCTGGCTGAACAGTTTGGATGGGCCGCAGCACTAGGAGCTGCGGCTCTCTTGGCGCTTATTGGGGGAATGTTATGGTTTTTGATTCGACCTGGAGATGGTCTACGGCAAACATCAAAAATATAAGGTCACAGTGAGGATCCTGACACCGATTCTCCGCCAAGACGATCGTCAAACTGCTACACTAGCGCCGCGATGCCGAACAGTAGCCTCAAAACACGGATAACGATAAGGACATGACAACTTTTCTAGCGACTGGATATAAACCTCAACTGGACAGCCTGCGCGCATTGGCTGCCTTTGGGGTATTTATGCAACATTTCCTGGATGAAGAAAACCTCTTTCGCACAACAATTCCAATTGGGGACCTTGGGGTCCGCCTGTTTTTTGTCTTGAGCGGGTTTCTGATTACCGGCCTCCTTCTTGATGGGAGAGATCAAGTTGAAACCTTTCGCCGACCAACCCCAACACTGTTCATTCATTTTTATGTACGGCGCTTCTTACGGCTCACCCCGATCTATTACCTTGCTCTCCTTCTTATCCTCGTCTTTACAGCAACGAACACTTCCCAACTATGGTGGTTCTTTGCCTATCTGCAGAATATTCACTTTACCCTTAACAATGAGTTCACGATTGCTGATCACTTCTGGACACTCGCTGTTGAAGAGCAATTTTATCTCTTTTGGCCATTTGTCATTCTGTTTGTCCCAAGAACCTACATTTTCTCTGTCGTCTTAGTTGCGGTCATCATCGGCCCACTGTTTCGTCTGCTCTGTCTCAGCATCGGGCTCACACACTTCCAGGGAAGTATGCTCATGCCAGCACACCTTGACACACTCGGGATCGGCGCACTCCTCGCGATTCTGTCACGCAAGGTGGAAATCGACAAGTTTCAGCTACAGCGAATACTCATCATCAGTTGCAGCATAGGGTTCTTGCTCTTGAGTAGCGTATTGATTTCAAAAATTATTGATGCACCATCGTCCATTGAATTCGTTCTTGGGGAACTGGGCGCCGGACTCCTGTTTGCCTGGATCATTGGGAAGGCGGCCGAGGGATTTGCTGGACCAATCGGCCTCGTACTTAATCGACCCACCCTTATCTATTTCGGTCGCATTAGTTATGGAATGTATGTGATCCACCTTTTTGTTCCTGACTTACTCAACGGTATCGGCCTGATGTCCCTACTGCCTCACTCCTTTAATCACGATGAATGGATCCGTTTATTCCTGTTCAGTGGGGTATCGATTCTGCTTGCGATGGTGTCACGGCATCTGCTTGAAAAACCCATCAATAACCTCAAACGCTATTTTCCAATGTAAATCGACGCCGATAGCCCTTTCAAATATTTCCTGCCTTGGCTACCTCAAATCGATGCGTCAGGGGGAGAACCGGGATCAACGCTCAATGCCTATTCGGCTCCCTGGCAGGTACGCAACAATCGTAGCCAAGGCTACCTCAAATCGATGCGTCAGGGAAAGAACAGACTCTAACGTCGGATACTCATTGGTCCCTGCCAGTAATACACAACGATCGGAGCTAAGGTCTCAACTGAAAATGAATTGTATTCGCTACAGCACTTGCGTGAAACCTCATCCAGTACATCTTAAGATTCATGCTCTTAAGACTTCCTCTACCTTGATGAGCTACACCATTACTTGATAGAGTCTTTTCCATTATGTCGGATACACCTAATTTTCAATTCCAGAAAAAAAACCCAAAAGCGACCATCTACACCAAACTTGGGAACATTGAACTTCGCTTTTTCCCTGATGCGGCCCCACGGCACATAGAAAATTTTATTAATCTGATCAAGATTAAGTTTTACGATGGCACCACCTTCCATCGTGTGATCCCGGGATTCCTGATTCAAGGAGGCGACCCGCTCAGCAAAGACCCCAATCGCGCCCTTCATGGCACCGGTGGTCCTGGCTATAGCATTCCCCCGGAAACGAGTGACTATCCGCATCGACGAGGTGCGCTCGCGATGGCCAAAATGCCACGAAATGAAGATCGGACTCGTGACATCAATGACAATGGCTCACAGTTTTTTATTTGCGTAGAAGATTCTGGAAGTTTAGACCGGATGTACACCGTGTTTGGAAAAGTCATTCGAGGCATGGCCGTGATCGATCAAATCGTCGCTGGCGTCACAGACGATCGAGATAATCCACTTGAGCCCATTGAGATGACGATGACAGTAGAAGAATAAAAAAACGTATCCGACTGCTCGTAGTTCGTTGAAAAAGTCCTTCAGTATCTTACGAGCGACGTTTCACGAGATACGAGCAACGTTTTTTCAAAAAAACGTGATACTGGCATACGTCACCGTTGAGTTAAACTGATCGGTGATACCGCGATCATACCGCAAAACTTCCCCTTTCTCAGCCTGAATCAATTTCATCAATAGGAAAATAGTCGAAAAGCCCATGATGTGACGCGCATCTCCTTCTTCTAAGATAAATTGCGCAAACGCTTCGGGGTTCATCTCTTCAACTTTTTTCAGCATTTCTAAATCCGTTTGCATACAGCGATGAAATGAAAAGTCTGTCGGAGGTTTATTGTCGCCGTAGCGCAACCCGATATGGGCCAGACTGGCGCTACCAATGACGCACACCTCTTGACTCGTCGCCGCGATCGAACTTTTTAGCGACACTAAAAAGGCATCAATTTTTTCAAAGAGCGGTTTCAGCTCAGCATCCGCTAACGTGGATGGTGGAAACGAGCAGAGAACGGGCACGATTGTCACTGGCCTCTGACTTCCAATCGTGTGCTGCAAAAACGGCAATTGGAATTCGATACTATGTTCCTGTTCGTGTCGGATATCTTCTTCAAAAAACTGTGCCCCACCATTGGCACGAAAATGCTCAAGAATCGGTTTATTGACAGGTAAAACCCCTAGCGGCGTCTCAAAATCCTTATCCGTCACGGCGATGCCATGCTCCAAGTCAGAATGACACGTTCCAAGCACGATAAAGACATCGGGCGTCACGGCCTCGCGCAATTCCTTATACCCCCAGGCATAAATAGGGCCAGCTTCCTTCGGTTCGTAATTCGGAACGACCATCGCCTTGATTTTTTCTCCTTGATGATCTGAAGGCTTTTTTTCCGGTCCCTCTTTTGAATCAAAAAAACTATCCAATTGTTGCCGTAAAGCATCAGGGTCGGCCTCATAGCTCTTTCCTGCAAAGACGACTTTTCTGACAGGAGTTTGCCGATAGGCCGCAATCGCGTTCACTTTCGCTTGTTCACATCGCTCTCCTTCAAGAAAAAGCTTATCCTCCAAATCTTCCACCAGTCGGGTCAACTTGTCAGGCATCAGAAACTCACCATATTGCTTTAAATACTCGGCACCGACTTCTTCCAAAGAATGTTCTCCATCAAAAAATTGAAACAAGAAAAAGAAGTTTAAGGGGATGACTAATTTTTCTTGAGAAAGTCGGGAAGGATCCCAGAGCAGGATATATTGTTCCTCTCCCTGTTTGAGGGGCGAATATTGTAAATTGCGTAACGATGGATAGTGCTTGGGATTTTTTGTTGTACTCGTCATGATCTATTAAGGCTCCTTCTCTGATACATCGCCAACTAACACACAGATAAAAAAGGACAGCTGAAGCAAAGATTATACGAGCCCCACCAGGAGGGCAGCAACCGAGAAGAATAAAAAAATTGACAAGAAAGCGATAAGAAAAGCTCTCTCATCCGGACTTTAACATGATTTAGAGGACAATTACGTATGCAAATGACACCAGACCTGGTGCCCTTGTTCTGCAGGACCAATTTGAATCAGCGGCGGTTCAGTCGTCTTACACACATCCATCACTTCTGGACAACGGGTGTGAAACCGACAGCCAGACGGAGGATTCAGTGGAGAAGGCACATCGCCTTCCAAAACTATCCGTTCAGCGCGCTGTGACGGATCTGGGATAGGATTCGCGGATAAGAGGGCTTGCGTATAGGGATGCTTAGGATCACGAAATAAAGTTTCAGTTGGAGCGACTTCGGCTAACTTTCCGAGATACATCACAGAAATCCGATGGGCGAGATATTCTACAACATTCAAATCATGGGTAATAAATAAATAGGCGAGCTGAAACTCCTGCTGAAGATCTTTGAGTAAGTTAATGATCTGTGCCTGAATCGAGACATCCAATGCCGAAACGGCTTCGTCGCACACAATAAACCGTGGACGTAACGCTAGGGCTCTCGCAATGCCGACTCGCTGCCGTTGTCCACCAGAGAACTCATGCGGATAGCGTGAATGATGCTCTGGACGAAGACCAACACGTACCAGCAGTTGGTCGATTTGATCTTGCAAATCTTTGCCTTTGGCTAAGCCATGAATTTTCAGAGGTTCGCCAACAATCGATCCAACAGTCATTCGCGGGTTCAAAGAACTATAGGGATCTTGGAAGATAATCTGCATATGTCGACGAGCCTGTCTCATCTCCTTCGAATCGAGATGGAAAATATTTTTCCCTTCGAAAAGCGCTTCCCCTGCTGTTGGTTCCATCAGACGAAGAATCGTTCGTCCCACAGTCGTTTTCCCACACCCCGACTCACCTACTAGCCCAAGAGTTTCACTCTCTTGAATCGTCAGACTGACATCATCGACAGCTTTTACCCATGCAGACGTTTTAGAAAATACTCCGCTCCGTACAGGAAAATACTTTTTCAGGCCGTTGACTGCAAGGAGCGGCTGGCCATTCGGGAAGCCACGTTGACTGACTGTCATGACGGATTTATTCCAAAGTTGCGATCAGGATTTTTCACTTTTCCCTTTTTATTAGATTGATCACGCATGCAGCCAACATGATGTCTCATGACCGGACTCAATTTGAATGAGCGGTGGTGGTTGTTCCGAGCAATGCTCTAAGACTTCCAAACATCTCGTGGAAAAATGACACCCTTTCGGATACTGCAAGGGGGAGGGCACCGTCCCGCGAATCGACTCAAGCCGCTTCCCCCGCTCACCAGGTCGTGGAAGGGAGTTCAGTAGGGCCATGGTATAGGGATGCGAAGGGTTTTTGAACAGTTGTGCGACACTCGCCCGCTCCGCAATCTTACTCGCATACATGACGATTACATTTTGGGAAAACTGTGCCACCACCCCTAAGTTATGCGTAATGAGTAAAATCGCCATTCCCATTTCCTCTTGAAGACTTTTTAGAAGATCCAAAATTTGTGCCTGTATCGTGACATCAAGGGCCGTCGTCGGTTCATCGGCAATTAACAAATCAGGTTTACAGGCTAAGGCCATGGCAATCATCACTCGCTGCTTCATACCTCCCGACATTTCATGCGGATATTGATCGATACGACGTTCAGGTGAAGGAATGCGGACCTTATCAAGCAACTTGAGCACTTCTTTTCGAATTTCACTCGCGGAAAAATCGGTGTGAATCTGCAACGTTTCTCCGATCTGATTCCCAATCGTAAAAACGGGATTCAACGAAGTCATGGGTTCTTGGAAAATCATGCCAATAGATTTTCCACGAATCTTGCGCATCCCCTGCTCCGGCAAATCCAGGAGATTTTGTCCTTTAAAGAAAATTTTCCCACCGACAATGCGTCCCGGCCTATCGACCAACCGCATGATGGAAAAGGCTGTGACTGACTTGCCACATCCTGATTCCCCGACCAACGCAAGAGTCTCACCCGGTTGAATTGAAAAGCTCACGTCTTCAACTGCCCGAATCTCTCCTTGGTCGCTAAAGAACGAGGTCGAAAGATTGGTTAATTCGAGAAGAGGTTGAGGCATAGGAATCACTAACGACTTCGAAGTTTAGGATTCATCGCTTCACGGAGACCTTCTCCGACTAAATTAAACGCCAACACGACGACAAATATGGCAATCCCCGGAATAAAGAACAGCCATGGTGCATCAAAAATAAATCCTTTTCCGCCGGATAGAATATTTCCCCACGTCGCAAAGGGTGGCTGCACCCCAAAGCCTAAAAAACTGAGCGCCGATTCCGTCAAGATGGCTGTCGCAACGCCAATCGTCGCTGACACGAGGACTGGCGCAATGGCATTAGGAACCATGTGCCTAAAAATAATGCGCTTTTCTGGTAACCCGAGAGCGTGAGCTGCCGTCACAAAGTCCTGTTCACGGAGTGAAAGAAACTCCGCTCGAACGAATCGACAGGTTCCCATCCAACTGGTCAGCCCAATGACAATCATAATATTGTAAATGCTCGGAGGGAGTAAGGCGACGACAGTCAAAATCAAAAAGAACGTTGGGAAACACAGCATGACATCGGTAAAACGCATGATGAGCGTATCTACGGAAATAAACCATAACTTGACCTGTCCGTAGTAACCGGCCAATCCTCCGAACAGAATACCGATAAATACGGAAATCCCCACCGCGATAAACCCAATCGAGAGCGAAACAAACGAGCCTTGCAGCATACGAGAAAACACATCACGCCCTAATTCATCGGTCCCGAAGACATACACCCCGAACACCGGTTGTTCTTGTAGCGCCACAACTTCAGCCGAGGGAGGGGAAAACGGTGGCTGAAACTTGTCAGGTAACCGAACGACTTCGGCGTCAAATACCACTATCCACTCTGTCAAGACCTTTCCCGCGACCGCTGCAATGAGGAGGAACGCGAGAACGATCCCACCGGCGACGGCCATGCGGTCTTTCTTGAAAATTCGAACGAATTCTTCCCAGGGTGTTTCATGCGGAAGAAGCGGTTCGTCTTCTAACACCGTATCAGTCGTAAGTGCCTGTTCAGTCATACAACGATCACTAACTCTCGAAAAACAGACTAGGGTGATTGAGTCATTGCAGTCGAATCCGCGGATCCACAACAGCATATAAAATATCTGACAAGAGCGTTCCTGCAAGGGTCAACACGGCCGCAATGAAGTTGATGGTTAAAATGACCGGGAAATCTCTGGCAAGAATCGCTTCGTATCCAAGACGCCCTAACCCGGGCCACGCAAAAATCTGCTCA
>BQIU01000019.1 GCA_021603905.1 Nitrospirales bacterium | reverse complement strand
CGTGCTGCTCTGTCGAGATCATGACAACGTGAAGTTTGACGCGTGGTAGTATTTGACATCTTTCTCTTTGTCATCCATTGACTCGTTGTGGGCGGATCCCTAAAATTTGAAAAACTTCATCAGGAGGCTTCATGATGAACAATGCTCGCCAGCCAATCCGCAATGTTGCCCTCATCTCCGCACCAGGTTCAGGCAAAACGATTTTAAGTGAAGCGCTCGCCTTTACAGCTAAGGCGATTGACTCAATGGGAACTACAGATAAGGGGAATACGGTTTCGGATTTTGAACTCGAAGAAATTCATCGTCGTCATTCAGTGAGTTCTTCCCTCCTTCAATTTGACTGGAAAGGCACCCAGATTAATTTGATCGATACTCCAGGGTCTCTCGACTTTTTAAGTGACCTTCGATCGTGCTTGGCTGCTGTGGATGGTGTCGTGCTGGTGGTTGATGCCGAAGATGGCGTCAAAAGTGAATTGGAAAAAGTCTGGGATTATGTTCGAGAAAGAGGCGTGCCCTGTCTACTCTTTATCAATGGCCTGGATAAAGAACACGCTGACTTCTTCGCGGCCCTTCAAGGCTGTTGTCAAGCCCTGGAAATTAATGGAGTTCCTCTGACGTTACCGGCGGATGGCGATGTGACGCAGGCAGGCGTGATTCATCTCATCGATCGGGTTAGGATTTCATCAAATCCTAACTCCCCTAAAACTCAACATCAGGAAATCTCTTCAGGCGATATTCCTCAAGTCGATGAAGCACGACGGCAATTGATTGAAAAAGTCGCTGAGAGGAATGATCAGTTGGTTGAGAAATATTTGGCGGACGGCAGTTTGACAGAGGAAGAAATTGTTGAGGGATTAACGTTTGGCGTACTGGAGGGAGGCATCGTTCCGGTTTTGTGTGGCGCAGCGCTTCATAATGTCGGGACGTCTTTGGTGTTGGATGCCATTCATACATATTTACCATCGCCAGATGATTGGTCGCACACACATCCGATCAGCGGGAAAGATCCACATACCGGTGAGATGCTGATTCGCGAGGGGCATGTATCTGAACCATTTTCCGGTACAGTGTTTAAGACCACGATTGATCCGTTTATGGGACGTCTCACGTATGTGCGTGTTCATTCTGGTGCCTTGCAAGCCGACTCTGGATTCTTCAATGCGACGCAGGGCACGAAGGAAAAGGGCGGGCATCTCTTTTTTGCTTTAGGGAAGAAATTTTCCCAGACACAAAAAATTATTGCTGGAGACATTGCGGCCATTGGAAAACTCAAAGACACCCAGACCAGTGATACCTTGTGTGAAGAAAAGCATCAAATCCAGTATTCATCGCTTCAGCTGACACGGCCGGTGATGTCATTTGCCCTTGAACCTAAGAGCACGCATGATATTGATAAAGTGAGTGTCGGACTTCATAAGCTTGTCGAAGAAGATCCATCATTGGAATTTCTCCGAAATGAAGAAACCAAAGAAATGTTGATCAGCGGTGTGGGTCAGACTCATATCGACGTAACCCTCGAGAAACTAAAACGAAAGTATGGAGTCGAAGTGAATCTCCATACACCGAAAATTCCCTATAAAGAAACCATTCAACGCACGGCTCAAGCGCAAGGGAAATATAAGAAACAGACTGGGGGGCATGGCCAATATGGCGATTGCTGGCTTCAACTTGCCCCACTTCCGCATGGTTCAGGATTTGAATTTCACAATAAAATCGTTGGAGGAGCCATCCCGCGGAATTTCATTCCTGCAGTTGAAAAGGGCATTATTGAGGCGATGAAGCATGGGACTGTTGCCGACTTTCCCGTCGTTGATATCCGAGTGACCGTCTATGATGGTTCACACCATCCCGTCGATTCATCAGAAATGGCGTTCAAAGTGGCAGCGTCTATGGGATTTAAAAAGGCAATGGAATTGGCGCAGCCGTTGCTGTTAGAGCCGATCATGACCATCGAAGTGAACGTTCCCGATGACATGGTGGGAACCATCATCGGAGATTTGAATGGAAGACGGGGAAGGATTCAGGGGATGTCAACGAAAGGACATCATCAAATCGTGAATGCCCTAGTCCCTCTTGCTGAAATTCTCCAGTATGCGTCAGCCTTAACGTCAATGACAGCGGGAAAAGGTAGTTATATTATGGAATTTTTTGGATATGAGGAAGTGCCGAGAGAGCACACATTGAAGATTGTTGGTGAGCATAAAAAAGAAATGGCAGCCGCTCCATCCTGACTGAGATCGTACAGATTGCGGTCTATTATCCTCCAAGTGTTTTTAACACGACAAAGAAGGCTCGTTCCTTTCGAATAACCCGCAATAAAATAGTTTCACCTGGCGTAACTTTTTCGAGAGACTCTGAAAATTGACGAACTGATCGTACAGGTTTTCGGTTCACTTCAGTAATGAGATCTCCTTCCTTTACGCCTTCTGAGTGAGCTAGGCTTCCTTTCTCGACTCGAGAAACAAGGATTCCTGCCTTTTCTTGTAATTCAAACTTTTCCGCTAATGCTGCGGTTAGGGCTTGGACGTCGATGCCCAAGGTCACATCGGTTTTTTGTAGGGGGAGGGAGGCTGTCACCGGTTTTTTCTCACGTTCTCCCATGGCCACGACGAGTGTGGTTGGTGCGCCATCACGAATGAGCTCGACCGTTGCTGATTCGCCAGGCCCAACTTGCGCAACCAAGCGAGACAATTGATTAGGTGTATTTACGTGAGTTCCCCCAATCGTGGTGATGATATCGCCAGGAAGAATGCCTGCGCGATGCGCAGGCTCATCTGTAAAGACTTCATTTACCAGCACTCCCTGACCTTTGGTGGCGTGAAACTTTTTGGCCAGTTCTGCCGTCATGGGTTGAATTCCTACGCCAAGCCATCCACGTACAACACGCCCATGTGTCTGTAGTTGCTTCACGATGCGTGCGACCATATCTGAAGGAATAGAAAATCCAATACCTTGCGCCATGTGAATGATGGCGGTATTGATGCCTATCACTTCGCCACGTAAGTTAAACAACGGTCCACCTGAATTTCCTGGATTAATCGCTGCGTCCGTTTGGAGGAAGTTCTCATATTTTGAAAGATTGAGCCGTTCGCGGCCAATGCCGCTGATGACGCCAAGTGTCACTGTCCGGTCTAATCCTAAAGGGTTTCCGACAGCTAATACCCATTGGCCAACCTTCAACCTTGACGAATTTCCAAATACGGCATTCGCCAGTTTTCGTTCAACGTTCACCTTCAGGAGGGCAATGTCGGTATCCTTATCACGCCCAATTACTTGAGCAAACACTTTAGATTTGTCAGACAATCGGACTTCGGCTTCGGAAGTATCGTCTCCAAGCACATGATTATTGGTAACGATAAGTCCATCGTCGCTAATTATGACGCCTGATCCTGTGCCAGATGCACGCGGTGTTGAGAGGCCACGTGACATTCCTATCTTACGTACTGGTGAAATGTTGACGACAGTTGGTGTCACGCGTTCAGCAAGCGCAGCGATCGAATTCTGGATATCTTCCAGAACTTGTAGCCCTCGTATTTCGGATTCGCTTGGGTGATCGTTACCGAATGCGAAGCTTGAGGTCAGCAAGACGAATAGGCACGAAAAAATCATGAATGTAGATCTGTTTTTCATGAATCTCATAAGAATCCTTGTATATTTACCATTTGCATAATGTCTGATAAGTAATATTATGTCAACTAGAATGAATAGTGAGCTTACCTTCGGTTCCAGAAAGCAACCGACTAATATTGTCTTTATGTCGAAAAATTACAAGAAAACTAATTCCAAGAGAAAACAAGAGGAAGAAAAATGATTGTGAGAAGACGAAATATGTAAAGAGTGGAAGCGTTAGGAATGCCGTGATGGCACCACCAGATGAATACCCGAATCCCCAGACTGCGAGTAGCCAGACTGCGGTCATAGTCAATCCAAGGCCAAGATGAAGGCCTCCGATGGCTGCTAAGGCTGTAGCGACGCCTTTTCCTCCTTGAAATTTAAGGAAAATAGAAAAAATATGACCAAGTACCACGGCGGCTGCAGTAAATAAAACGACAAGTTCTACTTGAAGATATCGTTGAGCAAGCCAGGCAACAAGAAACCCTTTTCCGGCATCACCGATTAGAGTGATAATTCCAGCTTTCTTCCCTGATGCACGTAACACATTTGTGAATCCGATGTTGCCACTTCCAGTGGTCCTCGGATCTTGGGTATGGCATAGCTTGGCTGCCAAGAGACCAAATGGTATTGACCCAATTAGGTAGGCGCCAATGAGGCTTAGGATGATCTGTAGCCAATTTAGGTCCATTTATGAAAACCCATATGATCAGGTTCGGCCTTCACAGGTATTGTGGTCCGACCTTTCGTAAAACCTCAACGATATATTTTGTGCCAGATACCACCGCGAAAAACAAAGCAGCCCACAGTAGCCATGTTCCCAATTCGTGTAGTGACACAAGTGGAAGATTTATGACGTCTTGAAGGATTAAGGCAATGATGCCAGAAATCTGAGATACCACTTTAATTTTTCCAAGTGAATCGGCTGCGACAATGAATCCTTCACGTGCTGCCACAGCCCGTGCTCCTGTCACGATAATTTCTCGCGCAATAATGGCAATCACTAACCACACTCCAACACGTTGAAATTGCACCAAAAGGACAAGGCCTGCTGCAACCAGTAGCTTGTCGGCAACAGGATCAAGCAGTTTTCCTAAGTTAGTAATCTGTCCACGGCGGCGTGCGACATATCCATCCAAGAGATCTGTAAGTGCCGCGACGGCAAAAACGAGGGCTGCCGCTAGAGTTCGTTCTTCAGTTGGGTCTGAAAATAAGTAGACAAAAACAGGAATGAGCAGTATGCGGGAAAGCGTCAGAGAGTTAGGTAAGTTGAAATACGCTTCTTTGGGTTGAGCATGACCAACGGAATGTTTAATCTTCACGGCCTCTGAGGATGACATAAATCCAACACATCTCCCTAAGGTCAAGCGATGATCTGCTCGAGGGAGCCGAGGACTAGCGTGGAGATCGCAGCAGCCTCAGGCGTTATGGTGTGGCTCCCTTTCTTGCAGCATGACAGATAGAGAGTAATTCTACCAGTAATGTTCGCAAGTCCGATAGGCGCACCATATTGGGGCCATCTGAGGGGGCAGAATCTGGGTCAGGGTGGACTTCCATGAAAAACCCATGGCAACCGACGGCTGCGGCTGCCCGTGCAAGCGGTGCGACGAATTCTCGTTGCCCTGAAGAATGGGTGCCACCTCCTCCGGGTAATTGCACGCTGTGGGTGGCATCAAACACAATGGGATATCCAAATTGTTGCATAATTGGAAGGGATCGCATATCGACAACGAGGTTGTTGTATCCGAAGGACGTCCCTCGTTCTGTTAAGAGTATATTTTGACTACCGCTTTCTTCAAGTTTTTTGACGACATTGCCCATTTCCACTGGCGCTAGGAACTGTCCTTTTTTCACGTTCACGACACGCCCCGTCTTAGCCGCCTCAATGAGTAAGTTTGTTTGACGGCATAAAAACGCTGGAATCTGCAGAACGTCAACGACCTCTGCTGCTGGTGAAACTTCATGAATATCATGAACATCTGTCAAAATTGGAACCTTCACTTCCTCTTTCACTTTTTTCAGTATGGCCAGCCCTTTGGCTTGGCCTAACCCACGGAATGAGGAGATCGACGTTCGATTGGCCTTGTCGTACGAGGACTTGAAAATATAGGGAATACCAAGATCTTTCGTAATCTCAGCGACACTGATAGCTGTCTCGATTGCCAGTTTCTCATTTTCAATGACGCATGGTCCCGCAATCAGGAAGTGGGGGCAGTCACCTCCAACTGTGAGCGATCCGATATGTATTTCTCGTTGTGTCGTCATAATGATAGACCGGAAGGGTTTAGAGGTTAACGACCAAATTTCCGTTGCAATGCGGCGCCAATAAATGCTGTAAAGAGCGGATGAGGGTGATGGAATCGAGAATGGAATTCGGGATGAAATTGTGTTCCGACAAACCAGGGATGATCAGGCAGTTCGATAATTTCAGCCAGAGTATTATCAGGAGAGCATCCGCTCAGCACTAATCCCTGGGACGTTAAGATCTCACGATAGGCCATATTAAACTCATAGCGATGTCGATGACGTTCATTTACGTCAAGTTGCCCATACACTTGATGAGCCAGTGTGTCTCTGACGATCCGGCAAGGAAATGCTCCCAAGCGCATGGTTCCTCCCAAGTTTTGAACATCATGCTGATCCGGCAGCAAGTGAATCACTGGATCAGGAGACGTGTCATCAAACTCTGAGCTATTGGCTTTCGATAAACCGGCGACATTGCGTGCAAATTCAATAACCGCACACTGCATCCCAAGGCAAAGGCCAAGGTAGGGAATTTTTCGTTCTCGCGCAAAACGAATCGCTTCGACTTTCCCTTCAATGCCGCGAAGCCCAAATCCACCAGGAATCATTATGCCGTCAGCGTCCTGCAAGAGACGGTCTGGCCCAAGTTTTTCCACGTCTCCTGATTCAACCCACGAAATTCGAATCCCGGCTTCATCCTGAAGACCACCATGGACCAAGGCTTCAGAGAGACTCTTGTAGGATTCTTTGGAATCGACATATTTCCCAACGAGTGCGATCAGGACTTCATGCTTGGGACGTTTAATTCTCTGTACCAGTGCATCCCAATCACGTAAGTTCGGCGGCCCGGTTTCTAACCGTAGTGATCTGACGATTAATTCATCCAGACCCTCTTTTCGTAAAACAATGGGCACTTCATAAACGGTTTCGACGTCTTTGGCGGTAATCACCGACTCTTTATCGACATTGCAAAACAAGGCAATCTTTTCTTTGACGGAAGGTGGTAAATAGCGGTCAGTTCGACAGAGTAAAATATTGGCCTGGATCCCAATTTCTCGCAATTTGTTGACAGAATGTTGTGTGAGCTTCGTTTTTAACTCACCAGCTGTTTTGATGAAGGGGACTAAGGTCAAATGCAGATACAGGACATTTTCACGACCTACGTCGAAAGGCATCTGACGAATCGCTTCTAAAAATGGGAGGCTTTCGATATCACCGACTGTTCCTCCAATTTCGACAATGACCACATCAACGTCATGCGAAAGATGGAGGATGGTTTGTTTAATTTCATCCGTGATGTGAGGAACGACTTGAACGGTTCCACCCAAATACTCGCCCTTGCGTTCTTTTTTAATAACCGAATCATAGATACGTCCGGTCGTACAGTTGTTTTCCTTACTTAAGCGAACCGAGGTAAAGCGTTCGTAATGACCTAAGTCTAAATCCGTCTCCGCCCCATCATCTGTTACATAAACTTCGCCATGTTGATACGGATTCATTGTGCCGGGATCGACATTGATATATGGATCAAGCTTCAGAAACGTAATTGTTAAACCACGACTTTCTAGCAACTGCCCGATTGATGCAGAGGCCAAACCTTTGCCAAGAGAAGAGACGACCCCACCAGTGATGAAAATAAATTTACTCATAGTGACTTGATCATTGTTATGTTGAGGCGGTGTATACCGATGATGGTGGACAACTTTGCGATTGTGATGTATGTCGCATGAACTGGGCTTCTGCGGCCTTCAATTCTTCCGGTCGATCGATTCGAAGCGATTCGTGCTTCGTTTCCCACACGCGGATGGTAATGCCATGTTCCAACGCGCGTAGTTGTTCAAGTTTTTCTGCATCTTCTAAGACGCCGGTTGGCAGATCGGCGAAGTGCAGCAGTGTCTCACGTTGAAAAATATAAATGCCGAGGTGGCTATAGTGTACGGTTGCTGTATCCCCTGCTTGACCGTCGCGGACAAAGGGAATGGGCAATCGGGAAAAATATACGGCGTGTTGATGGATATCCGTGACGATTTTTACCAGCGCGGTATCTTGCAATTCATCTGTTGTCGACAATTGCCGCCTTAATGTTCCCATCGTTTGATCACTGTCGAGGAATGGATCGATTAGATCACGGAGTAACGAAGGGTGTAAAGGAATTTCATCCGCCTGAAGATTAACGATAATAGAACAATCGAGCTGCGCTGCAGCTTTGGCCACGCGATCCGTTCCCGTTCGACAGGGCGTGTCGATAATCATGACCTGGCCGCCGAACTCTTTAACCGCATGCGCGATGCGCGCATCATCAGTGACGACCCGTACCTCTGAGACATTTGGAACCTGAGTTGCGGCTTCATAGGCATGTTGAATCAACGGTCGTCCAGCCAACTGGGCTAACGGTTTTCCGGGAAACCGGGATGATCCAAAGCGGGCTGGAATCAAGACGCCGACAGAGTTTGGATTATGAGGCATGGCGCAATGCTTTCTTGAGTTGCTCTTGGGTCAGACTTGCGGTTCCCACCATGCCAACCACGACACCCGCTGCTTGATTGGCAAGAAACGCGGCATCACGAAATGAGGCACCTGTGCTCACGGCCAGAGCCATGGTGCTGACAACCGTATCACCTGCTCCTGTCACATCAAAGACTTGTCGAGCTTTTGATGGAATATGCACGGCTTTCTTTTTATCTTGGTACAGGCTCATCCCCTGTTCTCCACGCGTAATCAGAACAGCTTGACATCTGGTGGTTTTTTGGAGCATCTGGCCAATCTCATCAATAGACGGATTGGTATTTCCGACAACTCCAGCAGCCAGGTAGGCTTCGAGATGATTCGGCGTCATCACGGTCACGCCTTGATATCGGGAAAAATGTTCAACTTTGGGATCCACGAAAACGGGTATTTTATGACGTGAAGCCGCTTCAGCGATCTCCTGCATGAGGGAAGCCGTCACGACGCCTTTGGCATAGTCAGAAATCACGAGACAGGTAATCTCTGATAAACGTGACAGGACATATCGGAGAACTTTCCGCTCAGTCGCCGATACCAGATCGCTGTGTTCCTCAATATCAAACCGTACTACCTGCTGATTGTGTGCGATGACGCGAGTTTTTCGTGTGGTTGGTCGAGCGGCATCGATGACTACGCCTCCACGATTTCGTCGATACACGCTGAGCGCTTTGAGTAACGCATGACCTCCCTCATCAGAGCCAATCACCCCGCACAGGTCAGCTTGTCCACCAAGTGACACGATATTTTGATAGACGTTGGCCGCGCCTCCTAGGCAGAGAGATTCAGATTCCACATGCACGACGGGAACTGGGGCCTCAGGAGACATTCGATTGACCTTACCCCAGATGAAATGATCCAAAATGAGATCGCCAAGAACCAGCACTTTGGCGCGCGAAAACCGTTGAATGTATCCTTCAAGCTTTTTCGTCATCGTTACAGAATAAATTTTCCAATTCGTTCCCAGCGCACCCATTCAACCCACGAGCCTTGACCATTCCAAGACCAATAGCTCATAAATGCCTTGCCCTTGATTTTATCCACTTTCACAAATCCCCAAAACCGACTGTCTAAACTCTGGTCTCGGTTATCACCCATGACAAAGTATGATTTCTCGGGTACGGTGATCGGGCCGAAATTATCTCGTTGATTAATGTGCCCATCGATGATTCCCGGATCGATACGTTGGGTGTAAGCCTCATCGCGAAGTGGTTGTCCATTGATGTAGACCACCTTGTTTTTGGTCTCAATCGTATCGCCCGGTAACCCGATTATCCGTTTTATAAAGTCTTTTTCTTCATCCTCAGGGTACCGAAAGACAATAATGTCGCCACGTTGCGGATCGCCAAATTTCCACAATATTTTTGAGGAATAACAGGTGACAGGAGGGAAACTGACTGACACGGTGCAATCGGTTGGCCACTGCAGGCCATACGCCAATTTGCTCACGAGGATGTGGTCGCCGATTAACAATGTGGGAATCATCGACCCGGATGGAATTTTAAAGGCCTGAACCACAAATACCCGTATGAAAAAAGCTAAGATAATGGCAATGACAATTGCTTCCGCATATTCGCGGATGATGGATTTGTGGGAGCCTTCGTGTTCTTCACTGACCGATGATGGGGATGACTCTTTCAGCGAACCCTCACTCTGTTTTGGTGAATCCTCTGGGGATGGCGTCATCTTAATCACTGTCAGTTTTGAGGATTGCTAAAAACGCTTCCTGAGGTACTTCTACACGTCCTAATTGTTTCATGCGTTTCTTGCCTTCTTTTTGTTTTGCCCACAATTTTCGTTTTCGTGAAATGTCCCCGCCATAACACTTGGCCGTCACATTCTTTTTCAATGCGCCAACCGTCTCTCGAGCAATAATTCGATTCCCAATTGCAGCCTGAATAGCGACTTCAAACATCTGTCGAGGAATGAGTTCTTTCATCTTTTCAGCTAATTGTCGGCCCCGTTGCTGAGCTTTGTCTTGATGGGTAATCACGGAGAGCGCATCAACATTTTCGCCATTCAGCAAGAGGTCTAACTTGACCAGCTTTGCGGGACGGTATCCGGTTACTTCGTAATCTAGTGAGGCATAGCCCTGGGTTCGTGATTTTAAGCGATCATAAAAATCTAACACCATTTCATTTAATGGCAACTCATAGGTCAACATGACTCGGGTCGGATCTAAGTACTGCATGCCTTGTTGCAGGCCACGTCGTTCCTGGCAAAGTTGCAAAATATTTCCCACATACCGTTCTGGTGTAATAATGGTGGCTTTAATAAACGGTTCTTCCATTTTTTCAATCATCGAGGGATCAGGGAGTTTGGCAGGATTATCAATGTTAAGGACTTCGTTCTTGGTCGTATAGACGCGATAAATGACCGTTGGGGCTGTACTGATCAGATCTAAATTATACTCGCGTTCCAACCGCTCACGTATGATTTCCATGTGCAGTAAGCCGAGAAATCCACAACGAAAACCAAAGCCTAAAGCCAGTGAGGTTTCAGGTTCGTATCCAAAAGACGAGTCATTCAATTGGAGCTTTTCGAGTGAATCGCGCAAATCTTCAAACCTGGCATTATCGATGGTATACAACCCGCAAAAGACCACGGGCTTGACTTCTTGGTATCCGGGCAGGGGTTCCTGAGCCGGTCGACTCGCATCGGTAATGGTATCCCCGATTTTCGTATCGGCCAGATCTTTCATGCCGGCACACAAATAGCCCACTTCGCCAGTACCCAACCGCTTCGTTTTGGTTCTTTTCGGAGTGAAGACTCCCACTTCATCAACTTCAAAGACCCTTTTATTTGACATCATTTGTATTTTCATGCCGGGGACAATTTCCCCATCGAGGACTCGTAATAAGACAATGGCTCCTTGATAACTATCAAACCAGGAATCAAAAATCAGGGCTTTCAATTCTCGATCCGAATGACCGGTTGGCGGAGGGATAGTCTGGACAACGGCTTCTAACACCTCTGGCACTCCCCGCCCATCTTTAGCGCTAATATAATGTGTGCTTTCAATTTCGAGTCCTAAGGTCTCCTGAATTTGCTGTTTGACTCCCTCAATATCCGCACTGGCTAAATCTACTTTGTTGATGACGGGAATTATGGTGAGATCGTTTGCAATGGCCAAATAGACATTTGCGATCGTTTGGGCCTCGACCCCTTGAGTGGCATCGACTAACAATAATGCTCCTTCACAGGCGGCTAAGCTGCGTGAGACTTCGTAGGTAAAATCAACATGTCCGGGGGTATCAATGAGGTTGAGAAGATATTCGGTGCCATCGCTTGCACGGAACTTTGTCGTGACGGCATGCGCCTTAATGGTAATGCCGCGTTCCCGCTCAAGGTCCATCGCGTCCAGGTACTGTTCCCGAAACTCTCGTTTCGTGATAGCTCCTGTGATTTCAAGGAACCTATCAGCGAGGGTGGATTTCCCGTGATCGATATGAGCGATAATGCAGAAATTACGGATTCGAGATAGCTGCGGTTGGTCTTTCATCTCTAATTGCTTGATTGTAGTAAGCATTTTCCAGGTTGTCAAAAGAGAATATCCCCTCCTATACTCGCCGAGTATTTCGAAGGTTTGACACGATGAAACGCCAGTACACCCACAAGCAACTCGCGACGCTCGACCATCAGGTTCTCTGGCACCCCTTTACGCAGATGAAAGAATGGGTTGAAGAAGACCCAATTATTATTGAACGTGGGAAAGGTTCCTACCTGATTGATACGCAAGGGCGTCGGTATATGGATGGAACCTCGTCAATTTGGGTCAATATCCATGGTCATCAACACCCAAAAATTGACAAAGCCATCCGTCGTCAACTTAAGCACGTTGCGCATACAACCATGCTGGGGCTTTCGAATCCTCCAGCTATCCAGTTGGCCAAAAAACTTATTGATTTGTCTCCTCCAGGCTTATCTCGTGTGTTTTATTCAGATGATGGGTCGACGGCAGTCGAAGTCGCTCTCAAGATGGCCATTCAGTATTGGGCGCAAGTCAAGCCAGCGCAACCGCAAAAGCGAACCTTCATTCATCTGAGTCAGGCCTATCATGGGGATACGGTAGGCGGGATGAGCCTCAGCGGAGTGGAGCTCTTTCACAAGCCCTTTTACGCGGTCCTTTTTCAAGCGCATGAAGTCCCCTCCCCTCATTGTTATCGTTGTCCGTTGGAGCTGACGTATCCATCTTGCCAAATAGACTGTCTCAGTCCACTCGAAGATTTGCTTAGGAGAAATCACGAAGAGATTGCCGGTATTATTATTGAGCCAATGGTCCAAGCTGTAGCAGGCATTATCCCCTCCCCGTCTGGATATCTCAAAAGAATCCGAGGCCTCTGTACAAAATTTAATGTCTTACTTATTGCTGATGAGGTGGCCACTGGATTTGGACGCACAGGTCGAATGTTTGCCTGCGAACATGAAGACGTCACACCAGATCTTATGGCTATCTCGAAGGGCCTCACTGGAGGGTATATGCCTTTGGCTGCGACGCTCACAAATGAAAAAATCTACCAGGCCTTTTTAGGAGATTATCATGAATGGAAGACTTTTTTTCACGGCCATAGCTATACCGGCAACCCACTTGGTTGTGCGGCAGCCCTCGCAAATTTAGAAATTTTTGAAGAAGAACATGTACTTGGAAAATTAAAGAAAAAGATTAAGTTGCTAAGTGCTCTTCTTAAGGATATGAAAAAAGAAGCGTTGATTGGAGATATCCGTCAATGCGGATTTATGGTGGGCATTGAACTCGTGAAAGACACGAAAACCAAAAACCCTTTTCCACTCACAGAACGCATGGGTTATCGAGTGGCAAAAGAATGTCAAAAACGAGGCCTCTTAATCCGTCCAATTGGTAATGTCTTAGTTCTTCTGCCCCCTTTCAGTGTGACCACAAAAGAACTCAAGGAAATGGTGAAGATTCTTCAACGGTCTATTCGAGAAATTCATTAATATTCTATAGCTTTCTATATAGTGAAGCCACACGGTTTGTTGAATACGCAACTGTTCCTTGATCACTAGTAATGATACTTTTCGCTTTTATTGTTGCCATCCTCAAGCTGAGAGTCACGAAGCCTTTTCCACTGTTCCAACTCTCAATTCCTATTCGTCTCAACACGGACTGTATCGAGCCCCTCCCAACCTATAGGCAAATCCTGAAATGCTTCATCCTGCTTCGTCACCTCGATGAGGTGGAGTTCGACATCAGATTACGCAATAGATCATTAAGTCGAACAATCCCATCGCTTTGCCAGAGGACTCTCCGTCGGAACCTCTCGCGATTTTCTCAGCGACGACAAAGTCGGTCAGGAAGTGGAAGAGAGCTATAAATGGTTGATTAAGAATACCGGGACCTGTTGGAATAATGTCTATCCTAACGCATGTTGCAGACTGCCTATTTTGTTCAACAACACCTCTTACTACTAGAAGCCATTCGGCATGGCTTGCCGATCTCTGGGATTTTTCGCCCGTTTTTGGGTATGACCCCAGAGCTCCAACGCCACAAGGCCATATCTGGAGCATTGGGAATACTCTGCCTCTCCAGATGATCTTCGATGTAACAAAGCACCTCGTGTGAAAACATCCCTAATGTTGGACTGGCAATATCTGGATTATTCCAAAATCGATCTTGACGCCACTTATACGTCATCACCCATCCCGACTTATGACTGTTCAGTATCCGTTTCAAATCCTCAAGATTTTTAAGTACAGGGGCTCCAAACGTATAATCAATCAGTTCTCCTTGTTCATTCGTCTGGTTTCCCTGTTCATTATTCAGCAAGTAGACATTATTCATAAAATACAGGGGGTGGGTTGCTCCATAATGACGAGAAAGTAACGGGTACCCAGAGACAATGACGTCTTCATCTCGTTGATGTTCAGAAATATATTGCATTGCGTTTTTCCATCGGTGATGTTGGACGTCGGTAACATGAGGAGACTGGTAGTCATTTGCGTAATCTTTTACGGTTCGCATAAACCATGGCATATTTATCAAGACTCCGAGAACCGCGAGGCACAACGCACCTGACCACAACAGATGCCAAAGGTGTTTTGGTACATACCGCTGATTGTTGAACGAATGTCCTGATGTCCATAGTGCAGTAAGAAGTTGAGCAATACCGACTCCGGCTGCCATATATATCAGAGGAAAGATATACATGATGTAACGATAACTTTTCATCGGTAAGATCAAACTATGCAGCAAAAGAGGGAGGAGAAGAGTACAGCAAAGAAACAGTCCAACTTTACTGTTCTTCAACAGGCAACAAAGAAGCAGAATCGTGAGACCGCCAAATACGATTGGGTATTCATCAAGAAGTAGCCAACGATAGTAGCTCCAGTTATCTGCATTTTCCTGTCCCCATGCAAGTGGACCATCAATCACCGCCGTCAGTTCTTCAACCGCGCTTGGAAGCAAGAGGCTAGCTGCAGATGCTCCAAGCAGGAGCAAAAGACACGTTCCTATGTATTTTTTCCGGACGAGATTATGGGGTGCCCTTATAAAGATGGTGACAACACCCATCATGAAAATGTACAAAAGGAAGCCAGAGATAGCTGGGAAAATCAGTGTATGGATCTTCCACGCTATCAAAAATGTTCCCGCAGAACACAACAAAAACATTGGGCGAATTTGATAAGCTTCAATCCATCGCTTGATGGCGGAGGGTTTCGACTTTTCCAGATTTTTCGGTGAAATCGTTTCGAATCCTTCATAGAAAAAAAAGACCGTAAGTAAGTACAGCAGCTGAAACAGCATGTACATTCTCACTTCGCGAGAATGTGCAATTTCCATTGGCGAAAATGTCGTTAAGAAGGCCGCCACCAGACCGGCGAAGGCCGAATACCATCTCGTCGTCAACCAATACACGAAAAACACAACCAGTGTTCCCAGTATGGCGCTTGGGACACGTAAGGCAAGCTCATTAAACCCTCCATAAAATCCTGCCATCGCGACCAAATAGGAAAAAGGTAGACTTCGATCGTATTCAAATCCAGATGGCAACACCGGAGGTTTTCCCTGGATTAGCTCTTGCGCTGCATACACATGGAGGATCTCATCGATACCGAAATCCATAGCCCCGAGATGTGAAAACCGCAAAAGAGCAGCCATGCATATCAGCACAATACAGGCGGTTACCAGATAGACCCTGGAGGTGAAAAAAGAATTTTGGTCGGATTTTGACATTTGTCAGATCTCGTAAAACGGTCGTTGACTGACACGACTAACACAGGGCCTGTCACCGGTTTCAAATTCCGAAACGTTTTTCCCGGCGCCAGGGACACCATAAGGATATGATCACGGTCTCTGGGCGACCTCACTCAAGTTATGCTGCGGATTGCGCAGCGTTTGAGATCGTGGAAGGTTCTCTCTTCTAGCCCTACCCGTTCGCAGGCTGCATTCATCCATGCAGCAGTTCGTTGAACGGTTCCGTTTTACGATGGCACACGAAGGGGCAGGAGGGATGGTACCTGTCTCTCAGCTCGTTCGCTCTTGCCATCAACCTGAGAACATCCCCCGTCATATAAACCACAGGCGGCTATTTCATTTTCGTCTACCCAGATGTCAGGGCGCTGGCCATCTGGAAACTCGAAGCGGTCATGCGCGCTTCGGTGGTCAGAACCGACGTGCATGGACCGCTGCCTCCTCTGTCGCGGTAAACGTCATGTAGCGAAAACCATGAGCAAAGGCTGGATCCCATTCGTCCATTTCCTTCAACGTGGCCGTGGCGCGGGCTTTGTTGCCCAGCTCCTGGTACAGGTACCCTTGTAGAGTTCGGAGCACCCCGTTGCCGGGATCGGCCCCTAGCATCTCCTCGACGCGAAGCAGCGCTGCGCTTTCGAGAGAGTTGGCCTCTGCCGATTGGTGCAGCTCTTTGTGGACAAGTGCCGCGCTGTAGAGCCGGAACGGATCGTTGGGATGGGCCTTCACGTCCGCGTCCGACTGGACCATCGCTTTCTGAAGATATGTCCTCGCTCCTTCCTCGTCGCCCTGGGCTTTCGTTGCACGTGCGAGCAGAAGCCAAGTACGCTGATTCTCGAACCCCTCCCTCTCTGCATACTCGAGCACTCTCCGCGAATTCTGCCAGAGGCCATCCTTGGGGTAGCGGTCCATCGCAAAGCTATAGAGGTAGTATTGGAAGATGTTCCGGCTCCACATGCGTCCGTCCGCAGAACCGAGCTCTATGGCCGAGGTCCCAAGGGAGACCATGAGGATCGCGCCCCAGCCTGCGAGCACGGCTTGACGTCGAAGGGTGAGGCCCTGCGCTCGGGTGACCGACGCGGCAAGGGTCACGAGCAGGCCCAACGCGAGGAGATATTCCCCGAGTTCGTCGAGACGGTAGTGTTGCAGGTATTTAAAGCAGAGTGCGGAGGCAAGGAAGATCGGCGCCGCGCCGGCGGGAGGAAATGGCCACCGGGCGAGCCAGCTGCCCCGGCCTCGATCAAGGAGCCATGCTGGCACTCCAATTGCGAAAATCACGATCCCCGCGAACACCACTGATTTAATATTCCATTCTGATTTGCCCGGACCCATAAACAGGTTGTGCAGATTCGTTTCGCTCTGCGAGTTTCGGGACGTAATGAACTCCGGTCCCTCGAACGACAGGATCCGCTGACCCCAGCTGATCTCCTCTAGCGCGAAAAAGAGGCAGAAGAGCGACAGCGCGAGTACCGACACCGCAACCCACCGATCCTGCCCGACGAGTCGGATAAACGCCCTCACTCCGATGCCAGCCGCGAGTAGCGCGCACCAGAATGTCATCCATTCTACCCACTGATCCTCCGAGATGGAACGGATGAAAACGACAGGGAATGCGAAGAACAGGAGAGTGAAACCCGCGACGTGCAGGAGCCCGATCAGGACGAGGGCGACGCTCGCGTCTTCGCTCTCGCGCGAGCCGAGAACACGGACGACGCTCCACAATGTGAGCACGACAGCGATGATCGTCAGGATCAGGATCAAGCAGGACGCCTCCACACGAGCAATGAAGCGCCGCCCCCGAGCAGCCTAGCGACGAGCTCGGAACATGTCAGTACTGAAAGCACCTTCAATCTTCGAATCACCTGAGTTTTTGTGCCCTTTTCTACTATATAGATTCAAATTTCTGCTAAGAGTTGATCATTCGCCTCGAGTACCGGAGTACGTATGTTCGATAATCTGTCAGGCACTTGCCAGAATTCATCGTTCCCGATGGCAACGGAACGATCTCCAGGCGTGCTTCACTTTTCGAGTCACCTCGACGAAATTCGCCAAACATCCTGTCACTGTGCCCCGCAGCCCGGATTGTTCCTCAATAAATTTCAAGACCCAACTCGGGAGATGGCCTCGATAGCGTTCCTGAAAGACTGGATCAAGGCAATCTCGACCAGTAAGCACTCCCCGACAATTATTGGCTCCGCACTGGCATACCCATTTCTCTTTCCACCACGGATGCGCCTCGGAGGTGGCATAATCGTAGGTGATTTCCTCGCCAGGCTGAATATCGCGTCGTGCGGCAGTCATCTCATCTCCAAGCCACCAGGTATTGGGCTCACAACTGTGGTTCATATACTGACTGTCGTCAAACGCGAGAATAAATCTATCCTTCCCGCATCGATAAGCAAGATGCTGCTGTTCTATTGGTCGCTGTCGCAACTCCTTAAGAGTGAGCTCAACATAGTCAGAGCTTGCGGTCCATAATACTGTCCCTGCGGGGATGAACGTGGTGGCAACAAGACCTTTACCTTCGATGGGACTATCGTAGGTCTGAAGGAATGTACTTTCCATACATTTCACCTATTCGTTAGTAGATCAATCCTTACGAACCTGTGCTGAAGGCTCCCTTCACTCGTCGAAACATCTCAACCAGCTTTGCAATGCTCCCCATTATCCAGCCGCGTAGTCCGGATTGCTCCGCGATAAATTCCAGCACCCAGCTCGGGAGGTGCCCTCGATAACGTTCTTGAAAGGCAGGGTTAAGACAATCTCGACCGGAAATGAATCCTCTACAGTTGTCTGCCCCACACGTGCATGACCATTTGGTCCTCCACCAGGGATGTACATCAGCTGTTGCATAATCGAACGTCACCTCTTCTCCTGGATGAATATCGCGCAATGCCTCAAGTGAATCATCGTCGGCCCACCAAGTAGTCGGATTACAACTATGATTCATATACTTCCAGTTATCTGTCGTGATGACCGAGGTATGGTTCTTGTAAGATAAGACCAATCCATGAAGTTCTTTAGGCAGCTGGAGAAGTTCTTCGTCCGTCACTCGCCTATCATCAGGATTTAACTTTGCGACCATCGTTCCCTTCTCAATGAGTTTGCTGGCGACAAGCCCAGCCCCTTCAATCATATTATTAGCAATTTCCACATCGTGATGTATCATCGCAATTTAACTCCGTTGAGATTCTTAGCTACTGGCATGGTGGCCATTCCTCTGACTGTCCTGGCCCACCGCCTCCAATTTTAGTATTCTCCATCTTGTCCTTTTCTTGCATCCAGGACTGAATATTTGCTTTGTACAACTGAGCCCAATATTCTTGAATATCTCACGAACTCTCGGACGAAGATCTGACATTGAGCTTCACTTCAGACCTCACGATACGCAACATATTTCCCCATGGTTTTCATCCTCGAGATAGCTTCAGTGTCTATAACATTCCATGTGACCAGCAAACATAGATACCCTCCTAAACACACAACTGCCATAAGCACAGACCCGAGCCCAGTTTCAGCCTGCCATAGGAGAAATGGTGTAGAAAGCCCGAGCGAACAAATTATAATTTTTCCAATTGAGAGCCAATCAATTCGTAAGGTCAGCAACCGCTTGACCGCAATCCACATCGCTAAGGTTGCAAGGAGCGACATCACGATATTTGTGATGACGACTCCCTGAATGCCATACCTTGGGATAAGAAACCAGTTGAGTCCAATGTGAGTGAGCAGCAAGCTAGCTGCGATTCGTAAAGAAAGAAAAGCGTTTCCACTTCCGCAAATGAAGGTATCCAATAACTCGTACAGGATATAAAAGAGAGTCGACATCAGAAGCGGTGCCACAGCGAACGCCCCGGTGAGATACTCAGAACCGTAGACCATTCCGAGAATGTCCTGCCCGATAAAAAACGTTATCACCACAAGAGGGGACACGAGTAAAAACACATAAGTCACACCTTTTTGCATATAGTGCGCCACAACTGAAGCATCTCCAACAGCGAGACATTGGGAGGCGATGGGAAACAGCATGGTAAATAGTGGTAAAAAAATGGTATCGAGAATACTTCGTAGAGTGTTGACGACCCCTAACAAACCAACATCCTCCGATTGTGTTCCCAGAATTTGCAACATCAAAAGGTCCGATTGATTCCAAATTTCTACCGTCAAATACGTGATCGCCAGCTGTGCACCGAAGATCGTAAGCTTGCGTGTTTCACACCGTTGCCTTCCTTCCACACCGCGACAGAATGTTGCAGACACCAGAAGCGTCACAACCGCCGCACAGACAATTCCAAGCACGGCCCCCTCTAAACCGAATCCAAAGAAAAGGAATGCCAGGATTCCGATTGCCTTGAAGACATTCGATGCCGCTAGCACGACTGCTTGTTTTGCAAATGCACGGATCCCATTGAGCGAGTGGATGTAGACATAGGCTAGCCCTGTGCATGGGAGTGAAAGTGACGCAAACTGAATAAGTGGTGCCAAATTGGGATTGCCAAGGAATTCGGCCAACGAGCTTGCTGCAAGATACAAAAGACCGCATAGCCCAAGTGCAATTCCGCTTTGAACAAGAAGCCCCTTCCTCAGGATAGTCCCAGCACTTCCTCTGTCTTCTGCTGTGAATTTCGACACGGCATTTGGAATACCGACGAGCAAAGACAGCGTGAGAATAGAGAGAAGGGCTAACACAACGGCAAAATGTCCATACGCTACGGGCCCAAGATACCTCGCCGCACATGTATGAACTGCCACCATGGACAGGAGGGCGACAATCTGTTGGGCCCCAAGATACACGGACCCTCGCGTGACGGTATCGCTCACTAAAGGCCAACCTCTTTCAGAATTAGGATTCAGCTTGAGTCAGGACCTTCGAAATGACTCTTTTAAACTTTGCCTGCCCTTCGACCTGAATCGAATCTACAAATTCAATAGATAAATTACATTCTCTTCCCAGGAACTCCTGGTCTTTCTGCCGGACCGCCTCCAACATTTCCTGATGAAGGTCATGATCCTTAACAATTCGAACTGTGAGTTGATCGATGCGTCCGTCATGAATCCTTTCGTGAATGACTTGGTATTCCAAGACCCCCTCGAACTCATCGGGCCTAAAGAAGTCCGGTTGAATCACGCGACCATCTCGTAAGACAATTTGGTCAGCTGTTCTTCCCAGAATGGGCTGAAGGCAGAGGGTTCCTGAGTGTTCTCCACACGTTTTGTCTTCAATACGGCATAGGTCGCCAAGGGAATATCGGATAAACGGCATGGCACGAGAAAAGAGATTCGTGATCACGACTTCCCCAACTTCGCCAGGCGTTACGAGCTGTCCATTTTTGATCACCTCTACGACAAGCAAATCTTCATTCACATGATAGGACCCGCAGTTCGGACACTGCCAGGCAATACATCCACCTTCAGTGGCACCATAGCAATCCACGACACGGCTTCCGAAGTTCTCTTCCAAAAGAGACTTCACCTGCGCACTTAGGATATCGCCTCGTGTAAAAATCAAACGAGGACGGATTTCTTTATACTTAGGCGTCTTGCTTATCTCCTTTGCCAGCGCTCCTAGAATTGTAGGACTTCCCCGAATAACCTCTAGCTGGCAATTTGCCAATTCCTCAAGTAAAAGAGGAACCTGCTTATACAAATCAACATAGCGAACCTGTAAGAACCCGAGATGCTGAAACCATCGAGTCTTATCTGAAAAATTATGATCATTCAGATCTTTAATGACGACTTGCCGATCCGTAATCTTCAGACCGAGTCGGAGCCAGGTTCGTATCCAAGCAAGGGCTTCAAACTCAAGATCTTGCCTGTGGGTCAGTATGTTCAGGGGCTTTCCGGTTGAGCCACCCGTTCGACGAACCACGCATGTTTGGAGATCAATCCCGGCGGCCCGAAACTCCTCTACAGGAGAAGCTTGGATATCTTCTCGCCGAATAATTGGAAGGCGATAGAGATCTTCGGCACTGAGGATGTCATCAGGAGTGATCCCCTTCTTGTCAAAAATCTTTCGATAAAATGGGACATGATCGTAGGCCTGTCGAAGCATGGCTCTCAGTTTTCGAGCCTGATGACGTTTCAGTTCATCCGATGAAAGGTTCCGGCTCTGCCATAACTCAAAACACGTTTGAATGCTCGATAGGGACACGTTTCAACTGATCCTTCTTCTCAATTGTGGCTCATGAATGTCCTAAGGTGATCGGCATTGCTGGCCGCTAACTCTTTGGCCTTCGGAATCGTGCGGTCTAAATCTAAACGAACGTGATCCCTTTCATGCCAAAGAGTACAAATACGATCCAAAAGCAGGTTTGGGCCACCGGGTTCGTTTATTTTTTCCAATGGAAAAGTCCACTGCTCTTGCCCGATAAGTTTAAAAAAGTCACACCCTTTCGATTCGTAGTAAAGAGCAAGTGTCGGCACATGCAGAGAAGTCGATAAAATAGTGGAATGCATGGGGATGCCGACAAAAGCCTCGACCCCTTGGAGTATATGAGCAATATCTTCCACCCCGTTTGACGGCGTAAATATCGTGACCCGTTCTTTATGATTCATTTGTTGAGCCAAGGATTCGGCAATGACCACGTCTGTTTCCCAGGGCGCGTAGTACATGGGCACAAAAGTGATATTGACTCCGCATTCTTCGATAACCCGATCACAGAGATCCACCATAGTGGCAAGGAAGCGAGAAAATTCTTCTGATTCCAAAGTTTTACATCGCATAGAAGCCGGAAGAAACTGAAACGGAATAACCCGATTCGAACGATGATGAAGTGTGTAACGTAAGGCCATCCCAATGGTTGGCGTATCGCATATAGTGCGCTCGTGTCTGACGGACGAATCCGAGTCTCGTACGGTCTGCTCCTCACTATAAGAATGAGGGGAAAGCGGTAAAGCAGGACCGGCTGAAGCCAACACGTTGCGTGTAGGGACCTTACTCTCGTGAAGGGTCGACACAGAATTTAGTACCGTCATCACCTGAGAAAGTGCCTGGTCCAAATTTTGTGAAATATGAGGGTAAGGGAAAAGGGTCAGAGCGGGATCAGCTGTGGCAAATATTTTATGTGTCGGTACGTTAATTCCCTGAAGGGTGAGCAGGGATTTAAGATCTCGAACCGTTATAACCTTCGTACAGCTGCAGGCCAGTCGCGTAAGTGCCTGATCGTGTTTTCGTGAAAGTGGTCCCACACCCTGGGCAAACCCCATGATCTTCTTTCCAAGTAAACGGAGCAAGGTCACGATCCCTGCCCAGTATAAAATTTTGATTTGGCTGCGGTTCCCTTGAAGAAGCTGACCACCACCCCACAGAACCGCATCGGCTCCGAAAAAAGAGCAGACTCCCTCAAAGCTGAACGGGGGGTGAAACTCAACATCGTCAAATCCATCGGGGAAACAAGGACCATGTCCCCAAACAACAATTCTGGAATCTGGAGAGACTTTTCGGATCATGCGGACTACACTGAGGCAAATGGCTGTATCACCAAGATTGTAACGGATATCACCAGCAACGATTAGGACATTACGTCTAGGGTCACGGGTTTCAGACACGGGTAATAAGGGAGCACTCGACTGAGTTAAAGAAACAAACAGATCATGGTAGCGAGTTCCTACTTGATCCCACGTGAAATTTTCCAATACTCGCCGACGTGCTTTGTCCGCTAACTCGGTCCGAAGGCTTTCGTCCTGCAGCAAGTCAAAAATCCGTTTCTGAATCGCAGAGACATCTTCAGGAGGAACAAAGAGTGCAGCATCTCCTAGAACTTCACGGCATGCTGCCAGATCCGTAGCAATGATAGCCGTACCGGATACCATGGCTTCCAGCAAGGAAATGGGGAAGTTTTCCGCGATAGAGGGGAAGACAAATATGGATGCCTTCTGATACAGGGCTAACAGATCCGGAGAATGGTTATCCAGCCATCCGTGAAATCGAATTGGATCCTGAACCGTTTTGGCTATTTCCTCAAGCGTCGATCGATAAGGACCATCTCCAACAATATCGACGGGACACCCAAACGATTGCCCCTCAAGAGCACGTAAGAGGTATTGAACACCTTTCCGCGGAAAAAGTCGGCTCACAACAAGGATGCGCTGTTCCTTTGTCGCAGGAGTTATCCATTCTTCAGAGATCCCGTTCGGTATAATCTTGATTGGATAGGGTTGACCATTGTTCTTCTGGATCAGTTCGGCAAGAGATTGGCTTGGCGAGGTGATGGTCTTGGCATTGCGAAGCACCACCTTCCAAAAGGGAATTAGAAAGCGATGGAGCTTACGGAATCGATCAGGATTATAACCCTGCACATCTGAGCCATGAGCGGTAATCACATAAGGGATGCCGGTGACTTTGTGAAGACAGTAGGCGACAACTCCGGTGGGAAGGATAAAGTGTGCATGGATTAGATCATAGGTATTAGTTCGGATGAGGCGCAATGATTTGAAAAACGAGACGATAAGATAGGAGAGCAGTTCGTGAACATAGCAAACATGTCGAGCTGATCGAAGGCAGAGAACGCGAAAAATCCGAAGTCGCCCTTCCTGTTCAAATTTCGGCAGCCCTTTGGAACGCATCGTGACAACATCGGTATGGTGGCCTTTTCGTGCAAGCTCTTGGCAAATGGCGCCTGTGACAGGGCTTCCACCCCCGCCAATGGGTGGATACTCGTAATTCAGAACAAGTAGTCGCATCCTGCTCTCCTTCAACCGTTCTTGCTAAAAGCACGACGGCATATGATTTCGTGATCCTCAATCTGATTCATTAATGTAAGAAATGTTGAGGATTGGGAAATGAGATCTTTCCCTGATTTTGCTGAACGTATGTGTTCTTATTCGGTGATTTTCGGGTCACGCTTAACCAGAAAGTGTCCCTTAGGCACGATGGTTGAAGATAGGATGTCACGCCGACACGGTAAGATTGTCGATAGACTTTTCCCATTCCATTGCGGAGAGTGAGTAGCTAGCACGAAGAGGAAAACTTTCAGGTAACGACAGTGTTAAAAAATAGCTTGTTACTGCGCAATAGGACACATTTATGATCGATACTGCCTTTTGAGATTCAACATATGGCTTCATCTTGTAAAAAAACGGAGTCGGCGTATGGGAACACAACGAATCCCACTATTCGTGTTGGCGATCGTCTTTGAGCAAGGATTGAAACTCACTCAGACACGGTCAGCAAGATATTTTGTCGTTCAAAGTGCTTTTGGTTTTAAATTTTTTCAGACCAGTACCGCCGCTAACGTGTTTTTCCTGAATTTGATGAAAATCAAAATGGCGGAGGAGTTGATTCTGGTAACGACGTGAATGGAAACCTCAATACCCGAAGGTTCGATAATGTTGTTTTTCAGATCTCAGTTAATGAGGTTGGCAGTTGGGAGGCGGGATAGTAGACGACAAGAGAAATCTAGGCCTTCTTAGCAAAGGCGTATGAACGACAAAGGGCCTACCACTATCTAATGTCGTATTTTTCGTTTTGGATAAACGGCTTGACGAAACTTGGGCTCATATTCATCAAGGGTTTCCATGACATAAAGCAATTGCAAAACAAAAAAGTTCTACAGACGATTTATTGTGTTGATACTACGGCTCCTGTTTCCTTGCTGATTCCAAAGATTCACTGTCTCGAGAGTTGCTATGCCTGAGTCCGTCAGTCTTATAGCGGTCTCGATTCATGGGAATAAGAGACGTACAGAGATTACCCAAGACCTTGACTATGTTTTTGAACAGGCCTTGATCGATGCTCGAACCATGATATCTGAGTTGAGATCTCCGAATTTTCAGGGAAATGCGTTGATTGTGGCATTAAATGGTTCGTTCGGGTGAGGAGGCTCTTCCCAACCTTGAGGGCTCGTCCCTGCTCACCTCGCTCGTCTGCATATGTAGCGAATCACTCGATACCCTCGGCCTCAAGAGCTTGGGTAGAACCACATCTATAGGTGTATGCCACTCTTCCGCAATCTTCAACATTCACAAGCCGTTTCGCCGGTTACTTTGGAGAATGCAAAAAAATCGTCATCTCGGAAAGACACGCAATATTCAATCTCTTGGCTTCATAACGCTAATTCAAGTATGTTTTGGGGGTATTCTATAAATTTCCTTACAACAAACACTAAAAAACACCATGAATGGACACGATACACAATCAAATGACGACAATGTGAACAAGTCACCCAGTTGGTTGTCGGGCGGCGGTCATATGGGAGAGGTTGTCAGGAATAAAAATTGGGCAACAACTCCTCTGGGGTCCATTAATGCCTGGCCGCAAAGTTTACGAACCACCGTCAGTCTTTGCATAGCCTCAAACTTTCCTATTTCCATCGCATGGGGACCGCAGCGGATACAGATCTATAATGACGGATATTGGCCAATTTGTGCAGACAAACATCCCTACTCAATGGGCCAGGACTTTAAAGAATGCTGGTTTTCGGCATGGCCTGTCATAGGAGAAGCGTTCGAGAGAGCTAGCAAGGGCGAAACCTGCTTTCTCGTCAATCAACGAATGTTTCTTGATCGTCTGGGATATCTTGAAGAAACCTTTTTTACTTTTTCATTTAGTCCGATTCAGGATGAGTCCGGAGGTGTGGGCGGTTTATTTCATCCAGTCACAGAACTGACGCAACAGTCTCTGGCTGAACGCCGCCTAAGGATTTTGCGAAACCTGACTGATCGAAATACCAACGCCAGCTCGACGAAAAGTGCCTTGCACTCGCTTATGGACACCCTGAAAGAGAGTTTCCTCGATGTGCCGTTTGCGTTGTTCTATCGATTGAAAAACGATGGCAAGGAGGCACGATTAGTGCAATGCTACGGACTGGACAAAAGGCGGGACCTTCGGCCCAAAAGCCAGGACCTCAGGACATCGACTAATGCCGTGTGGCCACTGGCAAAGACCCTTCAGCAAAACTTCATCTTAATCGACGATCTTATTCCACGATATGGATCGATAGCTATTGGACCCTATAAGGAACCCCCAGGATCTGCGGTGATACAGCAAATCCTATTGCCAGGCATGACGAAACCCTTTGGGTTTCTTATTACCGGAATTAGTTCCAGACGACCCTGGGATGAAGCGTATCATACCTTTTATGAAATGTTGGGAGAGGCCGTATCGAATATACTCGGCAAGGCTCGGTCTTACGAACTGGAGTACAAACGGGCGGAGATGCTGGCTGAATTAGATAGAGCCAAAACGGCATTTTTCAGTAATGTGAGCCACGAATTTCGCACACCGCTCACCCTCATGTTAGGGCCGGTTGAAGAATTACTCGACAAAAATGATGACACGATTTCCTCATCCACACGGAGTCTGTTGCAGGGCGTCTCACGCAATGGATTACGACTCTTGCGGTTGGTCAATAGTCTCTTAGAATTTTCTCGAATTGAAGCAGGGCACCTCCACGCATCCTACGAACCAACGGATCTCGCGGCCTACACGGAAGATCTTGCGAGTTCGTTTCGTTCTGCGACCGAACAAGCTGGGCTGCAATTGCTTGTCGATTGCCCGCCTCTTCAGGAATCGGTCTTCGTCGATAGAGAAAAATGGGAAAAAATCGTTTTAAATCTGTTGTCAAACGCCTTTAAGTTTACATTTGAGGGAATCATTACGGTGACGTTGCGGCAGATTGGCCAACAAGTTGAACTGTGTATCCAGGATACCGGCGTGGGTATCCCTCCTAACGAAATAAACCAGGTATTCGATCGTTTTCATCGAGGTGAAAACGTCCAGAGCCGCACGCACGAAGGAACTGGTATTGGACTCTCACTGGTGAAAGAACTGGTCAAACTCCATGGCGGGACCATCAGAGTCGAAAGCAGGCTGAATGACGGAAGCTCGTTTTTCGTGACTATTCCCCTGTCGACTGAGCATTTACCAACTGATTGTATTCAGTCTGCCAGCAGCGCTTCGACACCTAAAGTCTCAAACGCTTCCTCATCATTTGTCGAGGAAGCGCTGCAGTGGCTGCCTTCTGAGAGACGCTCCGAGACGAAGAGAAAAGGGGAGATAAACGAACGACTTTCAAAGATAAATCTCTCATCAGGAAAGAATGAAAATCATACTAAAATGGAGGCATCTCGCCCACAAATCCTTCTTGCGGATGACAATGCAGACATGTGCACATACGTGTCACGTATCTTATCGACAGAATTCGATGTCACTATCGTTACAGATGGAAAATCTGCACTCGCTGCGATCATGAAACACCCGTTTGATCTGATCATATCTGATGTGATGATGCCACATCTCGATGGGTTCGAGCTCTTGGAAAAATTGCGAAATGATGCTTCCGTGCGAACGATTCCAGTCATTCTTCTTACAGCCCGAGCAGGAGAAGAATCACGGGTGGACGCACTAGAACGGGGGGCTGATGATTATCTGGTGAAGCCCTTCAGCGCACGAGAATTGAAAGCAAGAGTTGACGGAAACTTAAAATTACAACGACTGAGAAGAGAAGCTTCCTCAGAAACACACAAATTCATTTCTTTAGTCGAAAATAGCACCGACTTTATTGGCATGGCAGACTTACAATACAGGCCGATCTTTATTAATTCTGCTGGGTTGTCAATGGTCGGTCTTGACACGGTAAATGAAGCACAACTGAAATTTGTAAAAGACTTTTATTTCCCTGACGATCATCCATTTATTCTCAATGAATTTATCCCACAAGTGTTGCGAGAAGGACGAGGTGAAACGGAGATTCGGTTCCGTCATTTTAAGACAAACCAGGGCATATGGATGCTCTGCAACATCTTTCAACTGCAGGATATCGAAGGAAACACCATTGGTCTTGCCACTGTAAGCCGAAACATCACCGAACGAAAAGAAAAGGAAAGGCAATTAAACGAATGGAAGGACACCTTAGAAGTCCGGATAGAAGAACGAACACGTGAATTGGTTTCTTCTCAAAATCGATTACGTTCCCTTGCCTCTCAGCTCAGTTTGACCGAACTGCGTGAGCGAGCCAAGCTCGCCAATGATTTACATGATTATCTCGCCCAATTATTAGTCGTTGGTCGGATGAAGCTAAGTCAGGCCAAACCCCTGTTAGACCAATCTCCAGAAGTCGAACAGATTGTTTATGAGATTGATCATGTCTTTGAACAAGCTTTGACCTATTCTCGAACCACCATATCTGAGCTAAAACCTCCAAATTTTCAGGAAAAAGGCCTGATTCAGCCCTTGGAGTTGCTATCGGAACAGATGAAAAAGCATGGGCTGTTGGTCACACTTTCGACATCGGACGACAGAATTTTCCTGCCTGAAGGTCACGCTGTGGCCCTGTTTCAATCGATCAGGGAATTGCTTTTTAATGTGCTTAAACATGCAAATGTCGATCAAGCGACCATCAACGTGACAACACCCAATGAAGATGAAATTCATGTGACGGTGGAAGATCGTGGAACGGGATTGGGTCCGAATGCCATGCAACGAGCTCTCGATCCCGGTCATCTAGGATTGTTTGCCGTACAGGAACGGATTGAAGCGCTAAATGGATTCGTTGATATTTTCTCAAAAGAGGGTCACGGCACACGTGTCGTACTCGTATTACCCATCGCCCCCTCCACACCAGCGTCAGCCACGACCAACCATTCCAACACGACTATTCTTGAAGCGGCTGTCCCCCATGGCCAATCGCTTCTGTCTTCATTGAAAACTTCCGTGTCGGATCGCATTCGTGTCCTTGTGGTTGACGATAATACGCTCGTCAGAAATGAACTGCTGAGAGCTCTCAAAACATATTCTGATCTGGAAATAGTGGGAGAAGCCGAAAACGGGGAAGTTGCCGTCAGGCTGAGTCTACACCTACAGCCGGATGTGATCATCATGGACATCAATATGCCCAAGATGAATGGCATTGAAGCCACACGACAAATTTTTCACCAATCGCCGCATATCAAAATACTCGGACTCTCTATCAATCATGAACAGACCATGATCAAGGCCTTCCTTGCAGCTGGTGCTGTGCAATACTTGAATAAAAACGGAACGATCGAGGAAATTCATACGGCGATTTGTTCAGCGTATTCGAATAAGGGTTAATTCGATCATCTCTCCACGATATTTGACCATCATGTCAGTCTGTGAAAGTGTTCTCAAAGGTTATTGTTACAGTCGTGCCACTGTCCGGAGCGGAAAGCACGTCGAGTTGCCCTTGCAATGATTTTATCTGTTCTTGATAAAAAAATAGTCCAAGATGTCCAGGTTCCTGTTCACGATCCATATTGTGCGGATCAAACCCTTTTCCGGCATCGGTGATTCGAATAAGAAATTTGCATTCCGATTCGCATATCCAATGGATTGAGGCTTCGTTGACTTCAGCATGTTTCAGGACATTGAATAGGACCTCCCGAACTGACTTATAGATCATGATTCTCTTGTGTTCTGATATCTGCACCGATGGAATGTCTTCAGGGATCGACACGATTAACCCAAAACGCTGCATATCTTTTGCTAACCAACGCAGCGTTTGGAACAACCCCAGATGTTGTAAAGATGTTGGATAGAGTTCGGAGATGAGTGTTCGAGTGTAAAGCAAGGATTGATCGATTATTTCCTCGACATTTTTCAGCATATGAGAAGGCTGCGGAGGCATGGTTTTTTGATCAATTTGATTCAACTTAAGTTTACAGGTGACAAGCAATTGGGCGAGAAAATCATGCAAATCATTCGCTATTTTTTTTCGTTCACGATCTTGGACCAGTGATAACTCCAGTAAGGTCGAACGTAACTTGTCTTGATATTCGGTTAATTCCTTCGTTCGATCTTCCAAATCATGATCTAATTGCCGGTTCACTTGTGATAACTTTCCGGAGATCTTCTCTTTCTTTCGCATCGTGACGGTCAACTCATTCTGAATACTCATGAGTTCTTCAAGTGCGTTTTGGTTCGAGGTTTGCGGCTCTTCCCCAATAAGAGTAAAAGAATCAGACGATTGTCTCTGAATCAAACAGTCGAACGTGTGAGGCATTGTTAAAGAATCCACAAAATTCAGACGGAGTCGTTCTTTCAAGATATAACGTTCGGAATCAAGAAGGCGTTGAAGTCTGTCCTGGTCGGAAATGGTTAAAAAGTCCCACAACCTGGTTCTCTTCAATTCTTTCTCTGTAGTTTTCAATAATGCAATCATGGCATCGTTGTAAATCTGCAGATATCCCTTCGCATCAACAATACAAAAGACAACGGATTCTGTACTCATGAGAAATGACTCCAGCAGTAACGAAGAATCGAATATGGACTCCTGGAGGGTGTGCTGATGCGTTGGACTATTAGAAAGACGGTGTAGTTCAAGGATCTGCGTAAAGGCCGGATCAAGCTTCAGACCACTGGGAAGTATTCCGTGGGAAAGATGGTGCTCGGGACTTTTATGCCATGCGTGGAATGTCTCACGATCAATCCAACGCGTGACTAAATGAAACATACTGGTGTCTCCGGACGCGGTAAAGACTTCCATACCCAGAAAACCCGGCACGCTTTCAACCAAGCCTGGACGCTTTCCAAAGGCTTCCATCACCTCTGGCTCGAGTCCATTTGCAACTTTAAATCGTGAGATGACTAACACCATACAGGATATCTAATTTCATAAACTGGTCAGTAAGGTCCGTAGATCAGAGGCAAATCCATCGGCGCCGATTTCACGATATACAGTCGGCCGTAACCGAAATGCGGATCCGCCTACCAAAACACGGGGTGTTCCATGATCTGATGCACATCTTCGAATTTCTCCAATGAGGTCTTTGACAGGGGCTAAGTTCACAAACATGGTGACAGAAATCCCCACAAGTGCAGGTCGATATTCCTGAACCATCTGAAGAATAGATTTTTGAGGCAAATTGCTACCCAAAAACTGAATATCCCACCCATGTGCTTCAAGTATATCGGCAACCATACGCGCGCCGACTTGATGAAACTCTCCTTCCACTCCCGTGATAATGCCTTTCTTGAGAGAGACGGCCACAGACTTCCCACTCTGAAATATTTGTGCCATGATATACTGGGTGATCGCAGTCGCCACATGTTCTTGTGCCACTGAAATACGATTGACTTCCCATAAATGGCCAATGGTATATAAGGATTGCTGAAAGACTTCTATGTACAGGTCAAGAAGCGAGAACCCGTTCGCTAACACTTCAAGCGCCACCGTTTTTGCGGCATGGCGATCTCCAACTAGCAGGGCCTGAAGAAAGACTTCTTGATGTATGACAAGCGGTGATGTCGAAGTGGATGAGGAATGATTGTTGCTTGGAAGAAATTCTGGATCAGGTTTCCGAAAGAAGGGGCGTACCATCTTCTTTTCTGGCTCGGATAGGTGGGTAGCCAAGACAGTCGCCAGTTGATTAAAAAATACTTCAATAGTCTCATGAGCAATATTCCGTGACTTCAATACATTGCCTGTCCACTGTACGTAATGTTGGAACGAAGTCGTATCTCCAAATTCAATAGCATTTCTTAAAAATGATAAATGATAGTGCAAATCCTTTTCACAGTGGGATTTCCCCAGCTCCCCATATTCCTGGAGTATCGATGGGTGTAAACAACAGTTTGTGGTCAGTTCTTTGAGAATTTTGGATTCGAGAAACTTCAACTTGTCTGCCAGCATGTGGCGAGCATGTTCGTCAGTATCTTTCATATGAATGAAATTACCCTCTACTCTTTATGAAAGATTAGGCCTCTGAGAACCGAGTGATAAAATTATGCATACTGATGACTTATTAACTCGATATAAAAAAGAAAGGATTCAAGATGAAAAAGACTATAAACGAATATCTCAAAATTTTCCATGAACATCAAGAGACGAGTCAATCATATAGGCCTACAGTCCTCACACACAATAGGGAATAGTAAACTAGAAAAATCTACTCCTCTGTGTCGAAAACATCGAGCATCGTGACGGTTTTCGTGCTTCAATGGGTTGCTCAACGAATAGAACATGCCTTCATGGAGGATACGCTTCAGGAAGTAAAACTCCAGTTCAAATCCTAAGTAGTTGGGAAAGCGTAGAGATATTGTAAAACGAGACGTTGAATGATTTCTGTTCTTTGTAGGAAGTAGACCACAGTCTGGGTTGGTCATGAATTTCTTTTGAATACGAGGTCAGCATCCTAAGCCATCGGGAGGCGATTCCGTATCTTTCGGTCGATTGTCTATGAAACTGTTGACTCGTTGGTTGGGTGAGACCGTAGTGGAAAGGGTAATTCTTTGGGAGCTTTTTTCTTGGCAGGTTTTCTGGAGAGATCTGGGCGGGCTTTGAGAATCCAGGCGATGGCCTGTTCGTTATAGCTTCTGAGCTGGCTATGAATCACCCAACGAATGCCGTTGACTGAATCAACATAGTGATTAAAATCATCCTGAGTCATGACCCCCGGTGTAAATTCTAATAACGTTCGAAGCAAGTTACTTTCACAGCCGGAGACTTGCTCTTGAAATGCCGGAAACACAAAGTATTTGCCCAAATCAGACCTGTGGCACAAAACTCGTGCCAATTGATTATAATTTCTTTCCTTTTCCTCTTTTTCATTGACCCCAATAATCTCTTCTCCATAGAGATAGACTTTTTCGTAGGTAATTGCGTATTGCGCTGTTTGTAGGAGTGTTTCAAATAACTTGGTCTTTACGTTCAACAGTTGTTCATCAAATGCGAGAGAAACGATACTTTTCGCCATTTCTGGACGTGTACTGAGAAGATCAATCATTCGATTAAAACAGGATTCCTGAACTTTTCTATCTAAGTAGTCAATGATCGATTCAATTGTTTGGATATCTTCTCTGGTAATCAGTGTGCAATCGCGTTGTATAATTTCTTTCGCCTTTCTGACTCGACTCCTGACCAGCTCGATTTTTGATCCACCATTAAACATATTCGCATTATCGTAATCCGCACGTTTGTCTTCGTTGCTGAGTACCGCATAGGCTTCATTGATGATGAACATCCGTTCTTTTGCGGCTTGACGTTCCCATTGCGGCACAAGATCTTCATGATTTTCTTTGACAAACTTTCGCCAGGCACTCTGTACTTCCTTAAGGAGTGCATCTTCGGGAACGCCGAGAATTTGGTAGTAGTTTTTTCCGTCAATCATTTTTTTGGTAATGAGCAGACAAGAGAGCAGCTTGTACTCATCTGGAAGGTTGGCCAGGTTTGATTCGTCATGTTATTAGACTTTTGCAGCATTTTCACGTGTAAGGTTTCAATGTTCAATATGGATAAAAAGGTTGATTCCATCGTCGACCAACTTCAAAGAATTTAATATGCCGATGATGGAAACATCCGGCTGAAATCTGAAGCTCAATCATGTATTCAGATTTATACTTTTGCAATTTTAATTTCCTGGGTGTCTTTCATATTTTGAATTTCATGCTCTAGGTCAACTTCATCAGGATTGTCTTGAGATTGCTCAAGTAGTCTATTCATAAGGTCTTGCTGTTCTAATACAACTGAAGAACCATTTTCATGTTGAATAAAAGCTGCCCAAGGTACCGTCTTTGTTAATGGAAACAAGATGTCTTCAGAAGGAGAAATGTCAATATTCAAGCAGGAAATAAACACCACTCGTTTGCCATGATAGCCGTCGGCATTCACTAATGTACGAAAAGAACGGTCAAATTCGACCTGGATATTTGCTTGAGCGGCTGTTAAGAGAGGATATGGTGAGGACACAATCCAAGGCATCGGGCGTAAGAGATTTTCTTCAAGAAGCCCATGAGTTTCAGAGTCTCCAGCACTGTGCCATTTAAAATTAAATAATTCAGGAAGAAGTTTATTTCCTATAGATCGACGTTCGTGACTCGACCATGTCGCGACTCCCATGAGTTCACAAAATTCTTGAGAGGCAGAGTAACATTGCGATGTGCTATAGGACTTGATTGGTCGAAACTCCCCAGGCCGTTGAGTTCCTACAATTTTCTCCATGTTGAGAAACAAGCCATCGGTCTTATCTTCATTTAAGATTTGATTGTCGATCGTGACACGTAAATCTTTCCCATGACGGTCCAGAAAGATATTGTCTTTCGCAAATGTATATTGCTTGAGATACCATTCAAGCACATCATAGATTTTTCCACAGGAAGGAGTTTTTTCGCAATCTTCCGTGTGTCTCCGATGATAGGTCCCAAAGATACGGCTGGACGGATCGTATCCCACATGGCTCGCATGAATGATCAGTAAATCTTTTCCGTGCTCGGCATGAGGCCCATGTCGATCGGTAGAAACCGTTCCTCCGACCCGTCCGTGATTAAAGGGAAAGGTGCCGAAATGCTTGGCAATAAGAATAATGGGATACCCCTGGTTTTCGTCAGAACAGAAAGCCCGAGATGGTAAAATTTTCCCCGGTTCAAAACCCAGTGATCGACAAAAGTTATAGACTCGTCCGACGAAGCTGTCGTATGTCAACATATTGTTCTCAAGGAGAAAGTCTTCGAGAGTCTTTTTTATATCGGTATTGGAAAAATACATCTCGTCGAATGGTCTTCTTTATATGAGAACTTTGAGTACGATTCTAACAAAGAACGGAGTCATAGCTTGATTGTATGCACTGAGCAGTGAGAAACCCAGCAAAAATTATTCGTTAGCTAAGAGATTTGAAGGGTCCGTATTATTCTCGATTGAGCCGGACCGTGACCTTCTGGCCTTTTAGTCGTGTGCGACCGAACGCCTTAATAATGCCCTTGGCTAGTTCTTCCGGAACTTTCACTTGTGAAGATTGTTCTGAAATTTTAATCGGACCGATTACATTCGAATTTAACTTGGCTTCATTGGCAATCGCCCCGACAAGATCTCCTGGTCGAATGCCTGCTGCTCGACCTGCACCAAATTGCAATGTGACCATGCCGGTTGATCGAACCGTACGATCTCGTCTACCGACGGATCTTTCTGATCTTCCCCGCGGCTTTTCAGTGCGAGGGCGGTCCGGCATCTCTCGTCTCCCGCGTCGAGATCTCTGCGGAACATCGTGAGGGTGGCCTGATAGAGAAGGGATCTCTTCGTCCTGTTGTTCTCCCTTCTTCAATCCTGCAGCCAGTTGAATCGCAGCAGCGGCCACATCTACTAGATCAAACTTTTCGGTGAGTGTGTTGACAATGCTTGTAAATTGATCAAAACGTTTGGCTTTGAGAGTCTCTTGAATTGAGCTCTCAATGCGTTCCAATCGTTTGGCTTGGAGGTCGGCTACCGTTGGAAGCGATGCCATTTCGATTGTTGTTTTGGTACGTCGTTCGATGTTCTGCAGTAACCAGCGCTCGCGCGGTTCGATGAACGTAATGGCGGTACCGGCACGTCCTGCCCGGCCAGTTCGTCCGATGCGATGAACATAAGCTTCGGGTGAAGACGGCACATCGTAATTCATAACATGTGACACGTGCGAAATATCTAACCCGCGTGCGGCGACATCGGTGGCCACGAGCAGTTCAGTTTTTCCCGAGCGGAACGAGTTCATGACGCGGTCTCGTTGGACCTGACTCATGCCCCCGTGAAGACCTTCACTTTGATAGCCACGACTATTCAGTTTAGAGGTGAGTTCATCAACTTCCAGGCGGGTTCGGCAAAAGACGAGTGCCGACTTTGGGCTGTCCATCTCTAAGGTTCTCGCAAGGGCAGCAATTTTGTATTGTCTGGAAACCAGATAGCCAATCTGATGTACACGGGGAACCGCCCCGGTTTTGACTTCTTCTTTTTCGATCCTAATTTCAACCGGATCTTGTAAATGACGTCGTGCAATGGATGCAATTCGGGCTGGCATGGTGGCAGAGAACAATGCGGTTTGCCTCTCTGCCGGTGTTTGCTGAAGAATGGCGTCGAGATCTTCTGCGAACCCCATATTGAGCATTTCATCGGCTTCGTCCAGGACGACAATTTTCAGGTCTTTGAGCTGAAGAGTCTTGCGTCGAATATGATCCAACGCCCGGCCTGGCGTCGCGACTACGACATCGACGCCACGTTTCAGTTCAACAAGTTGTGGTCGAATGGCTTGACCTCCATAGACGGCAAGGATCGTCACATGCTGCTCTTTCCCATAACGCTGAACGGCTTCGCTGACTTGTATGGCTAACTCCCGTGTGGGAACCAGAATCAGTGCAAAGGGATGTTGCTGTCGTTGAGCATGAGCCAATCGTTGAAGAAGAGGCAGTGTGAAAGCTGCCGTTTTCCCGGTTCCTGTTGCCGCACGACCAAGGAGGTCCCGTCCGGCTAAAAGCGGAGGAACGGCTTCTTGTTGAATAGGTGTAGGTTCTTCGTAGCCGAGGGTCTCAAGCGTGGTGAGGAGTGCCGCTTCAAGACCGAGAGTTGCAAATCCTGGGGAAAATCCCTTTATGGTTGGAGGCGTGGATGTGTGGGGTGAACGACGTTTTTTCATAAACTGTCTTTATGCCTTTATCATCTCCTCAATTGAACCTTTTCTCCCACTGAAATGACGGAGACACGAAGAGGTCTATGAGTTGAACGTTAGAATAATTTAGAAAAAATAAACAGAAATATTGTCAGTGAGAAGAGACGCATGCGCGCGCCACGATCTGTACTGTCGTTAGCGTACTTCAATTCGTTGGCCGACTGTCCCGTGACAACTATTGGCGGCATGACCTTGCTTGATGAAGACCTCCAGTTGTGCATTGCTGTTGATGAGTGCCTCAGGCATGCCCAAGGCCCCTTCGGCATAATGCGTTTTCATCCCTTTTATGGTGACATCGCCTAACTGAATGCCTTGAATTTCCTGCTTTGTCACGGAACGAAAGGTCTCAAGGTCAGTTGGTGTAATATTTGATATGAGATTGCCAAAGTGGTCGATATACACAACCTTACCAACTAACTTTCCATTTTCCATTTTGGGTTCAGAATTGGGAAGCGTGACGTAATCATGTATAAGCGGTCCGTAAGATCCCGGCATTTGCCCTTTCGTGAGCCAGGCGGCAGCAGGCGAAAATAAATCACGCCCATCAAATGTTGCCCCTTCGGAATCCAGTCGGTATTGTTTATTTTCAATCGCGCGGACTTCGACGGACCGTTCTTCTTCAAAAATATAACTCAAGACTCCATTATCCGGTGCGAGGAAAAAGTATCGTGAGGTGGAGACCAAAATGGCTCGACGAGCACTGCCCACGCCTGGATCGACGACGACAACATGAATGGTTCCATCCGGGAAGTAGTGATAACACGACTTAAGATGGAAGGCGGCCTCCTCTACTCCGTGAGGCGTAATGTCATGCGACAAATCAACCATTCGTACTTGCGAGTTAATGCCATACATCACCCCTTTCATGCTTGGCACAAAATAGTCGCGATGGCCGAAATCTGTTAAAAGGGTAATCAGTGATGTTGCCGATGCCATGTTAGATCTCCTCAAACCAAATTTTTTGAATTTCGTATTCGACGGTCCCCGCAGGACGTTTGATTTCAACGATATCGCCGACCTTATGTCCTATTAAGCCGCGGCCAATGGGGGATTGAACGGAGATACTTCCCGATTTGAGGTCTGCCTCTTCGAGGCCGACAAGCCGATACTGCTTTTCTTCGTTTGATTCAATATCCACGAGTTGAACTGTGGCGCCGAACACGACGGTGTCGCTTGGCCCCGATGTGACCTCGATGACCTCCGCTTCACTTAATTTATATTCAATTTCGGCAATCCGCGTGGCAATGAACTGCTGTTCCTCTTTTGCGGCTTTATATTCAGCATTTTCGCGAAGGTCACCATGTTCCCGCGCCTCGGCAATGGCTTGGATGTTTTTAGGACGATCTTCTTTCCGAATACGATTTAACTCATCCTTTAGGGCTTCATAGCCTCTAGGAGTCATAGGAATTTTCATAAATGAGTACCCTTTAATGCGGCTTGATATTCTTGAAGTGGACGAACTCTGAGTTTACCTTTTCGCATCGCTTCAATGCCTAAGACTGCCGCCTTGGCTGCGGGAATGGTGGTGAAATACGGGATACCCTGATAGAGCGCCTCCTTTCGAATGGGGGCTGAATCATCCTGTGAAGACGCACTCCCGACCGTGTTCACGACGATGCATATTTGACCATTCTTAATGACATCGACAATATGTGGCCGACCTTCTTTGATCTTATTGACGGACTCTACTGCAATATCATGTTCTCGTAAAAAAGTGGCTGTTCCGTTGGTCGCTTGAAGCGTAAAGCCCAATCGACATAACCGTTGTGCAATCTCTAAAGTTCCAGCCTTATCACTGTCTTTGACACTTAAGAGAACAATTCCAGATTTGGGAAGAGAATTTCCTGCCGCGGCCTGAGATTTGGCAAAGGCCCAACCAAAATCACCATCGATGCCCATGACCTCCCCGGTCGAACGCATCTCAGGACCTAACAATACATCTACGGCACCGAGTTTCGTGAAAGGGAACACCGCCTCTTTCACCGACATATGTGTTAGCCTTGGAGTGTCAGTAAATTGTAATTCTGCTAAGGTTTGTCCCAGCATGACCTTGGTCGCGAGCTTTGCTAATGGCACCCCGATGGTCTTACTGACAAATGGGATCGTACGTGATGCACGAGGATTGACTTCTAAGACAAAAACCTGATCATCCTGAACGGCAAATTGGATATTCATGAGTCCAATAACATTCAGCGACTTCGCCAACGCAATGGTCTGTATTGTAATTTCCTCAATGATTGCAGGTTTTAACGAGTATGGTGGTAAGGAGCAAGCGGAATCTCCGGAATGAATCCCAGCCATTTCGACATGTTCCATAATGCCGGCAACCACCACCTGTTGACCGTCAGATATCGCATCGACATCAACTTCAATAGCTCCATCCAGATAGTGATCAATCAATAAAGGGTGTTGTTCAAGATTGAAGGCATGCATATGGAGATATCGAGCAAGCGAGTCGGCATCGTAAATGATCTGCATCGCACGACCACCTAACACATAGGAGGGTCTCGCCATGACTGGATACTGAATAGTTTCCGCAATATGATGGGCTTCCTCGTGACTCTGAGCCATCCCGCTTCTCGGTTGTCGTAAGTTCAATTCATTGATTAACGCACCGAATCGTTTTCGATCTTCCGCCCGATCAATGGCATCTGGGCTGGTTCCCAAAATCGGGGCGCCAATTTTGTCTAACGACCATGAGAGTTTTAACGGTGTTTGCCCGCCAAATTGCACGATGATGCCAAAGGGGTTTTCAACTTCGAGAATGTGTGACACATCCTCCATGGTCAGGGGTTCGAAATAGAGGCGGTCTGAAATGTCGTAATCCGTGCTTACTGTTTCAGGATTGCAGTTGACCATGATCGTTTCAATGCCTTCTTCTTGAAGAGCCATGGCAGAATGCACACAACAATAATCAAACTCAATCCCTTGCCCAATTCGGTTTGGACCGCCACCTAATATAATCACTTTCTTTCGATACGTGGATCGCGATTCACAGGCCGTTCCATAACTTGAGTAGAGGTAGGGGGTGTGGGCCTCAAACTCTGCTGCGCATGTATCGACGCGCTTATACGTGACACGAAGAGGCGAATCGGGTTGGCGAGCTAATGCTTGAACCGCTTCCAATGGTTGCTTCAGCAGCTGGATGAGGCGCTCGTCCGCAAATCCCAGTTGCTTCGCTCGTTTGTACAGATTCACCGTGATTGAAGGGCGCGTGTGAACAATGTCACATTCAAGCTCCACGAGCTGACGAATTTCTTCAAGGAACCATGGATCAATATGCGTGATGGCATAGAGTTCATCAGCGGACATGCCAACTCGGAATCCATCAGCTATCTGCCACAGGCGATCAGCGGTTGGAGTTTGCAGCGCAGCACGAATCTCTGTCATCACTTCTTGATCCGTCTGAGCTGACTGATTCGTTTGATAGAGTCCATCCAATCCATATAATGAACAGAGCCCGAACCGGTCAGTTTCCAAAGAACGAATAGCTTTTTGGAGGGCTTCTTTAAATGTTGCCCCAAGCGCCATCGCTTCACCGACAGACTTCATATGTGTCGTCAGTGTTGGATCGCTTCCTTCAAATTTTTCGAAGGTAAACCGAGGGATTTTGACCACCACATAATCAATTGTTGGTTCAAATGACGCCTTCGTGACCCTGGTGATGTCATTAGTGATTTCATCAAGGGTGTAGCCGACCGCAAGCTTTGCGGCAATTTTCGCAATGGGAAAACCGGTCGCTTTCGATGCTAAGGCAGAACTTCGCGATACTCGCGGATTCATCTCAATGACGATTTGATCACCGGTTTTCGGATTGACGGCAAATTGAATATTGGACCCACCCGTCTCCACACCGATTTCTCGAATAATGCGAACCGCAGCATTTCGCATTCGTTGATACTCTTTGTCGGTCAAAGTCATGGCCGGGGCCACAGTAATGCTGTCTCCCGTATGCACACCCATGGCATCAACGTTTTCAATGGGACACACAATGACGACATTATCCTTCAGATCACGCATGACCTCCAGTTCATATTCTTTCCACCCGATCAGGGACTGTTCGATCAGGGCCTGTTTTACGGGGCTCGTGACAAGTGCCCATTCGACAAATTGTTCATATTCTTCGCGATTATACGCGATATTTCCCCCGGCTCCTCCAAGGGTAAATGATGGACGGACGATGGCTGGAAATCCAATCGTTTCAATGAGTTGAATGGCTTCTTGTCGGGAGCGAATGGATCCGCTTAGAGGAACTTTGAGGCCAATACGTTGAATGATGTCTTTAAAAAGTTCCCGGTCTTCGGCTTTCTGAATGGCATCATAGGACGCCCCGATGGTTTGGACTCCATATTTTTCCAATATACCTTTTTGAAATAATTCAACGGTCAGATTGAGTGCCGTTTGTCCTCCCATAGTCGGCAGTAAGGCGTCCGGACGATCGCGCTCCAAAATACGTTCGACGACTTCACAGGTAATGGGTTCGATATAGGTTCGATCCGCAAGGTCCGGGTCGGTCATGATCGTGGCCGGATTACTATTGATCAGAATGACTTCAAAGCCTTCTTCTTTTAATGCCTTGCAGGCTTGCGTGCCGGAGTAGTCAAACTCGCACCCTTGGCCAATCACAATGGGGCCGGAGCCAATGAGCAATATTCGGTGAAGGTCAGTTCGTCGTGGCATATGTGTTAGAGCCGTGAGTCTTGAAGGTTCTTGGATTTACGTTCAGTGTCGCTGTCTGTTTGCGTGTCTGGGTTGTCAGAGTGGTAATATTCCAGCGCCCTTGGAAGCCAGGCTTCAATCTGGTTAATTCGTGTGACATCCGATGGATGGGTTGACAGGAATTCCGGGACTGCTGCATTTGATCGAAAGCAAAACTTTCCAATCATTTTCCGTGGACATCCACTCATCCGTTCCCAAAATGGCACCGCCTCACGGGGATCGTAGCCGGCTTTGGCCATGAGTTGCAGTCCAATATAATCGGCTTCTGATTCTTGCTTACGCGAGTTTGGCAACGAAACTCCCACTCCATAGGCACTCATGGCTCCGATGGCGACGCCCGGGTCGATTCCTCCTACAGCCGCGCCTGCGAGTGTGCCGATTTGTGCAATCTGCTCGAGAATACCGCTACTATACCGTTCGGCTCCATGACGCTGTAAGGCATGTGCGACTTCATGCGCCATCACCGTGGCAAGTCCAGCCTCTGTTTTGGTATACGGAAGCAGTCCGGTAAAGATGGCGACCTTTCCGCCCGGTAAGGCAAACGCATTGATTTGTTCGTCATCTTGAATCACGGCAAATTCCCAGTGATATGATGATTTGTTGGCTGCAGCGGCAATACGACGTCCTACACGATTGACCATGAGCGTGAGGTTGGGGTCGGTGCTGAGCGGCGCATTAGCCAACACTTCTCGAAAAGCTGATAAGCCGAGTGCAATTTCTTTTTCTTCGGATATGTAAATAAACTGGTCGCGCGCGGTTCCCGGGGCCTTTTGACAGCCGGTAAAGACAAACCCCAGCAGGACCAAAACCGTTACCACGATATATGAGGCTATTTTTCTATTCATCATCACTTTAGACGTTGAACCGTTAACTTTACCCTTCTCGTCTCAAGGCATCCACATATACATAAATTGCGGGGTGCTGCCATTCAGAAGCGTCAGAAGAGACGAAGGTTTCAGATCTGGAAGTTTTTGCATCTCTCCACTCCCTAGCATCGTGCTGGAATAAATATTATGTTTATATCCTCCGGCTCGATGATAGGTGACGACCATCGCCTCTTTGAGTCCAGCCTGTTGTTTGGCGAGTGCAATGGTATCTTCCAAGTATCCAATGTCATCAATGAGTCCGGCGTCTTTTGCTTGCCTCGCGGTATAAATTCTGCCATCGGCGAGACGTCGAATTTCTGATTCCTCAAGGTTTGGTCGTCCGGTTTGCACAACCGTGAGGAATTGTTCATACATTGAATCAATCACCCCTTGGAAAATCTCTTCTTCTTCTTCCGTCATGGCACGAAACGGAGCTCCCATCGACTTCTTAGGTCCGGAGATGATCGCCCGCGGTTCAACCCCAATTTTTTCGAGTAATCCCTCGGCATTGATCGTGACCATAATCACGCCAATGCTTCCGGTAATGGTTGACGGATGTGCAACAATTTTGTCCGCGGCAGCAGCCAGGTAGTACCCACCAGATGTTCCGAGGTCGACAATTGATGCGATGACTGGAATGCGATGACTTTTCTTAAACTTCTGAATTTCGTGATAGAGAATATCTGAAGACGTGACGGTGCCTCCCGGACTGTTAATCCTGAGGATAATCGCCTTTACCTGCTCATCTTCACCCGCTTTTGTCAGTTCTTCCTTGACTCGTGCTGGAAGGCTTGGACGATCAAATAATTGATCGACAAATCCTGAGGGCTTCGCTGATGTCAGCATACCCTCGACTGAAATCATGACGATTTTCTGTTCGCCCTCACCCGCAACCTTGGACTCCTGTAACGGTCCGATCGATGGGAACAGAGATGGTTGACTGATGCAGCCCGTCAAACTGAGGCACAGGCAGAAAATGACAATGTATTGAAACTTACGCATGAGCAAGCCTTTCCAAAAACTGGCGAAAGAGATACGCTGAGTCATGTGGACCAGGTGAGGCTTCAGGATGATACTGTGTTGACATAATCGGCATATCCAACCCGAGCATGCCTTCACAACAGCCATCATTTAAACTTCGATGGGTAATTTGAACCTGTCCCCAATTTGATTGAAAGATTTCAGGTTCCTGACTGTCAAGGTCATGCGATCCTGGTGGCCCGACCGAGAAATTGTGATTCTGTGAGGTAATTTCAACTTTTCGGGTACGTAGGTCAAGAACCGGATGGTTGGCCCCATGGTGTCCGAATTTTAATTTATGTGACTCCAGTCCTAAGGCCAGTCCAAGAATTTGATGTCCCAGACAAATACCAAACATTGGACGCCAGCCAATCAATGCCCGAACGGTTTCAACCGCATATGGAACTGCATCCGGATCGCCAGGACCATTTGAAAGCAGAATACCGTCGGGATCCAAAGACTTCACCGTGTCCGCAGAGGTTGAGGCTGGCACAACATGCACGTCACAGCCGACGTCGACCAATCTTCGAAGAATATTCAGTTTCACGCCGAAATCAAACACGACGATTTTATGGCTGACGGGCTGTGTCATTTTACTCGGTTGCGGTTTTGCTGAAATTTCAGTGGGCCATGCTCCCGTCCCGTCTTTCCACGAGTAAATTTCTTGACAGGTGACGTGAGAAACGAGATCTCGTCCGACAAGAGATGGAAGGTGACGAGCCTTCTCAATTAATTCGTCAGGATTCAAGGTCAGGTGGGAAATCAATCCTGGTTGAGAGCCGTGGTCACGGATGTGTCGGGTGAGGGCCCGTGTGTCAATGCCTTCAATTCCCACGATCTTCTGGCGGACCATGTAGTTCGAAAAAGATTCTTCCGATCGCCAATTACTTGCGATTTGCGAGGCTTCACGAACAATAAACCCTTCAGCCCAAGGGCGTAACGACTCCTCATCCTCGCCAGCCATTCCATAGTTCCCGATCTGTGAACAGGTCATGACCACAATCTGTCCTTTGTAGGAGGGGTCTGTCAGCACTTCTTGATAACCGGACATCGCCGTATTGAAAACGACTTCTCCCGATGTCTCTCCGGTATGGCCGAGCGCTGTTCCTTCAAACACGGTTCCATCTGCAAGTGCTAAGAGGGCTTTTTTCATATGATATGGGTCTTTGTCACAAGGATTGTCATGATGAGATATTCTGCATGTGTTCTCTTGAGGTATACCATGATACGAGGACGCGGCGAAGTTTTGACACTAATAAACCGGCAGCCAACCCCACGTTCACAAGGTACAGGGCGCGAGAGATCATATGCATCCGAAAAAACTGATCGTACGCGGTTTTCTTTTCAAGCTCACCTACGGCTTCAAAGGCTTGTTCCTGAAGGGCAATTGTTTTGGGTCCGACGATCCCCATGATCACACTGGTGATCATGGCCATTCCAAGTAGCAAGAGCACTTCTGTCCGAGTGACAGGAAAGAGCATCTGTGATGATCCTGCCGTCTGCCAATATCGAAGACTGACCATCACAAGCAAAAAGAGTAGAATACCAAGAGTCAAAAGGCTATATCCATCGAAGACGCGGCGCAAAAATCGTCCGCCCTGTTCCATGCTGAATGAGTTAAACACAGCAGGAATCACCACGGCGATAATCATGAGCAGGCCACCGACCCAAATCATCAGTCCAAAGACTTCACAGATATATCCGACGAACTGCCAGCGAAACTTCTCACGCGTAGCCATTTAATTCGATTCATAGACAACTGTTCCGCCCACAATTGTCTTGATGACTTTCCCTTTCACATTCCAACCGGTAAATGGCGTATTCTGGCTTTTTGAGTGAAATTTCTCAGGATCGACCACCCACGCATATGCAGGATCGATCAACACCACATCAGCATCACTTCCGATTTCCAATGTGCCTTTTTTCAAGCGAAAGGCTTTTGCCGGGGCGCTGGTTAATTTTTCTATGGCCTGTTCAAGAGTCAGGACTCCCTCATCAACCAAGGCCATAGTTAACGGCAACGCGGTTTCAAACCCCAGAATACCAAATGGCGCTTTATCAAATTCGAGCTGCTTTTCTTGTGCGGCGTGTGGAGCATGATCCGTCGCAATACAATCAATCGTTCCATCTGCAAGACCGGCTTTGAGGGCCTCAACATCACAGGCTGTGCGAAGAGGGGGATTCATTTTTGCATTCGTATTGAACGCTCGAGTAGCCTCATCCGTTAATGAGAAATGATGCGGACAGACCTCAGCGGTGACCGGAAGTCCCTTGGCTTTGGCCTGGCGAGTCAGTTGGACCGAACCCGCCGTACTCAAATGCGCCAAATGGAGCCGTGACCCGGTTAACTCGGCCAAAGCAATATTCCGTGCAACCATGACGTCTTCTGAGGCATTCGGAATGCCCGGCATTCCTAATTCCGTCGACACAAAGCCTTCATTCATACAGCCGCTGTCCGTGAGGTGCAGACATTCGCAATGGTCAACGACGGGAAGATCAAAGGCCTTGGCATATTCCATCGCCCGCCGCATGACCTGGCTATTCATCACCGGACGGCCATCATCTGAAATCGCGACGCATCCTGCCGAATGGAGTTCACCGATCTCGGCGAGTTCAGCCCCCTCCGATCCTTTGGTAATCGCGCCTATGGGAAACACCTGAGCACGGCCTGCCTTTCGAGCCTTACTCAAGATGAACTCCGTGACGGTTTGACTATCATTGACCGGTTGGGTATTTGGCATGCAACAGACAGAGGTAAACCCCCCTGCCACGGCTGAGGCGGTTCCGCTCTCAATGGTTTCTTTATATTCAAACCCCGGTTCACGTAAATGGGCATGGAGATCGACAAAGCCCGGTGCGACAACCAGTCCTTGGGCATCGATCACCGTCAATTCTGCCTTTTCGTTTTCACGGTTCACCAGATTCTGCCCGATTGCCTGAATTTTTCCATCACGAATTAAGACATCGCTGATTTCATGATGCCGCCCAGGATCAATCACCATTCCTCCGCAAATTAAGACATTCATAGTGTCACCAACTGAAAATCACGAAATTTTAAAGGTCCGTAAAAAATGAAATCGAGAATGATACCGTCGTACGGTTGATGTTTTTCTGAGTACACGTTTTATTCATGTCCTGTACCTGAAAGTAAATACATGAGGCCCATTCGAACGGCCACGCCGTTGGCCACTTGATCCAGAATGACTGCCGACTGACTGTCAGCAATGTCCGGTGCGATTTCGACCCCGCGATTCAGGGGGCCCGGATGCATCACCATCACATCCGGTTTCGCACGTTGTAGTTGTGTCGTGGTGAGACAATAGAGACGTGCATATTCACGAATACTGGGTAAGAGGGCTCGGCCAAGCCGTTCGAGCTGAAGGCGCAGCATAATGATCACATCAACCCCTTCCAGCCCTTCCTCCAAACTTGAAAATATCTTCACCCCGAGACGGTCAAGATGAAGCGGAATCATGGTAGGGGGAGCGATCACCCGCACCGAAGCCCCAAGTTTTGTTAAGGCATAAATATTGGACCGGGCGACCCGGCTGTGAGCAATATCGCCGACAATGGCCACGGTGAGGCCTTGGATCTCTTTTTTCCGTTCTTTAATCGTAAAAAGATCTAAGAGCGCCTGAGTTGGATGTTCATGCCAACCGTCTCCGGCATTGATCACCGACGAGCGTACGCCTTTCGAAAGCGTTTCAGCAGCCCCGGGAGATGAATGCCGAAGCACGATAATATCGGCTTGCATGGATTCAATGTTTCGGGCGGTATCAAGTAATGTTTCGCCTTTGACGATACTGCTGGTCGACGGTGAAAAGTTAATGACATCGGCGCTCAGACGTTTGGCGGCTAATTCAAAGGACGTTCGAGTGCGAGTGCTTGGTTCAAAAAACAGATTCACGACCGTTTTGCCGCGTAAGGCGGGGACTTTTTTAATCTGGCGTCCACTAACCTCCTTAAATGACTCAGACGTTTCCAGAATCAGATGAATTTCATCAGGCGTCAGGGACGATAAACCCAGCAGATCTTTGTTCTTTATTCCCATCGCATACGTCTCACTTACAACGACACGATCGCTACTCGATCTTCTTGCCCGACTTCATCAAAAAATACCTGTATTTGCTCATCTTCAGATGTTGGAACGCTTTTCCCCACATAGGTTGCACGAATGGGTAACTGTCGATGGCCTCGATCGACCAATACGGCGAGTTGAATTTCTGCGGGCCGTCCGAGATCGATCAGGGCATCCATGGCCGCACGTATTGTCCGCCCTGTAAACAAGACATCGTCGACGAGCACAATCTTCATATCTGCAATGTTAAAGGGAATTAACGTCCTCTTCACTTCTGGTTGATCACGGCGAGTCGAGAGATCGTCGCGATAGAGCGTAATGTCCAGCTCCCCTAACGGTACGTCGCTCTGCTCAATATCATGAATACGATTGACGAGCCGTTGAGCCAAATACACACCACCCGTGCGAATGCCGACAAGGGCCAGACCCTGTGCGCCTTTATTGCGCTCTAAAATCTCGTGACTGATCCGTGTCAATGCCCTGCCCATTTCCTGCTGATCCATCAGGGTTCGTTCATGGTGTAATGGTGTGGTCATAGTCGTATCGTCATCTGAATCTGGCACAAAAAAAACCTCCTCACGTCAATCATGAGAAGGTTTCTGTCAGCTAAAAGGGCAGATGGCCCGCACGTCTTTTCTCTCCTTACTCACCTCACAGGATGAGTGTTAAAGGTTGCTCTATCCTATTCACCAGAACCTAACCTGTCAAGGTGTATGGGAATGTTGAAAAAAGCCGCCAGCGGCGTTCTCACCCTCTCGCCACCTGAAATGCCACGCAGTCCTCTGATAGGAAGCCTATGCTGTATCAGTGAAATGATTCAGCAGTGTTCGTAAAGGCTGCGCGAAAGTGCCGTGCTCACATATTGCCAGTACGCTCCGCGTGTCACTTGGGCACCTCTAATCGTTCTCGCAAGTGGGAGTCCATCTGCAACAAAAAATGAGTGTCATGTGGTACTACCCCAAAGATAACCGTGCCGAGGGCTGCGGCCTTGCTGGCTTGGCTCGCATTTCCCTGTCGTAGTCGTGCATGGCCCTGTCCCTCGCAGATGGAAGTCTTTGTGGGAGCACAATGGGCTGAAGATGAGCCAAGGCTTTTTTGAACTTTCCCTCATAGTTATGATTCTGAGTTTGCTAGAAAAATCTGTGGCCTAAGATGGGAGGTATTTAAAATCTTCTACATAGGATCGGGATGTGTGGGAAACATTTGATGGTTATTTTCTGTTCTGGTATACGGCTTTTTGGTTGTTCATTTTTGAAAGATACATATCATAAGGTCTTGATAAAGCTTGGCTTTGGGGAGAATGGCTTGATGAAGTCGAAAGGTGGGAAGCTGCTGAACATACTCCGTATAGGCCATGGTCATGTGAAGCTTCCTGGCATAGTCCTGGAAGATAGGCAGTCCTGAAATAATGAGTGTTCCGCCAGCAGTCAGTTGATTCATGGAGGAAGCGAATGTTTGTGCCAGAAGCGTTGGCTGTTCAAAGAGATTAAAAGGAGTCCAGCGGTAAATGAGGTCGTATGACTGTTCCCGCGTTGCTTGAAGGTGTTGCTGATGCGGTAAAAACTGAATGGTTGAAAGAAGGCCCCAATGTTGTGTACGTGCGCATTGATTCCAAAGGGCTTGTGCTTGCTTTTGGGCGAGGTGACCCCACCGGTACAACACGGTCGAGGTTTTCCTTCCATCTAATTGAATGCAGGCACTGAGAGCTGCATCACATCCATCGATGAGAACATGTTGAGCAGATTGGATCGAGGTCTGTAATTGCGGATTGTCCTCTTTCAGGTCATCCACGTAATCAAAGAGAAATGGCTGACTTTCCTGCTCGCCGATCACATGGTCGTCTTCAGGATACAGGAGCACCGCTGAATAGGCTTCTAGGGCGGTTACCTGAGGGACGCCGTTTGGAAAGACGGAACGCCAAGAAGGGACCGAGGCCGGATAGTCTTGAGGCTGTGAAATATCAAAAATACCCCATGTGTCGTTGACTGGTACCGCAAGACGCTGCGCTTCGTCCTGAAGGATGAGGTTTCTGTCGGAACATGTCACGCTTCGTCCGCAAGGAGGCAGACCCCTTGGCTTGGGTCGAAAATAAGAAAGGCCGGTAGGGTCGGTTGATTGTGTGACTTTGACGACGTTCCCCTGAATCACCGTCACGCCGAGATGGTTTGGCGGATCAATATATCTGAGAGGAGGATAAGGCGACGGTAACCACGTGACTTCATCAGACCGCGATGGGTCTAAAAACAACCGCAAAGGATCTATGCCTCCTTCAGACGAAGGTGTGAAGAACTGACTGAAAAGGCGGAAGGCTCCTTCAGATGGATAGGGAGGAATGCCACGGTATCGAAGCGGTAAGGGATGGTGAGGATTCTGATCGTCATACAAGCTTCGGATTAACTCGAACGCCGTACTGCCGGTTCCCGGCAAAAGAGACAGAAAGAGTTCAACGACGGGAAGGTAGTCGATTTGTTCCCAATGCATGGCGGTCATGCAGGACATGAATTGAGGCTGCTCAAAACGGCCATCTGGTAAAATGTAAAAGGCATCTTTCCGCTGAGTAATGGTGGCCTGCCCCGATGGGTCAATCACAATGTCTTCATCACGATAAAAAAACCGTATTTGCTCTAGTGAAACATTCATCGCACGAGCGGCCATATTGCGTAAGTCATCCTTGGTAATCGATTTCCACCCTGGTCGTGATGACAAATTGAGATGCGTGTCATACACCAAATGCCCAGGTTTGATTCCAATCCATTGCCCCCAATCCAATTGCATGCGAGCAGAAACGAACTGGTCTTTTCTCTGTGCATCTGGAGTCCACTCACATTCATGAAGGGGATGCCCTTCAGGGTCAGTCAGCAGTACCCTCCGACCGGTTGATCCATAAAAAACGAGGTGCCCACTCGGTTGAGTTTGAATACGTCCTCCAGTCTTAGCAAAATCCTCTGCATAGGAACGATTGCCTGGAAGGAGAAAGAGATTAGGTTGGCTCAGAACAGATGTGATAATCGAATCAGGTGCCATCAGGGTGAGATTGGTCTTGTTGAGGATGAACGAATTAGCTGTGCGTTATGACATTACACACAGGATGTGAGAAGAGGACTTATTCTTCTACGAAAGACGAGATATGCTTCACGAATGACGAATTCTATTCCCGAATTTGCCCTGACCCATAGACCACATATTTGGAGCAGGTCAGATCTTCTAGGCCCATCGGTCCCCGCGCATGTAACCGCGTTGTGCTAATTCCCATTTCTGCTCCGAGACCGAATTCATACCCATCATTGAGCCGGGTCGACGCGTTCACCATAACGGCACTTGCATCGACTTGTCGAAGAAACCGAAGTGCACGACTATAGTCATTCGTCAAAATGGATTCGGTGTGGTGGGAGCCATACGTCTCAATATGGTCCATAGCTTGATCCATATCTTTGACCACCCGTATTGCGAGAGTGAGCGAGAGGAATTCTTTCCCAAAATCATCGTCTTGCGCCGGCTTGGCATCCGGCAAAACTTCACAGGTTTTTGGACAGCCACGAATTTCTACGCCAGCCTCTGTCAGGGCTTTCCCCAAGGGCACCAGAAAGGTTTTGGCTATTTTTTCATGAACCAGCAGGCCTTCAAGTGAATTACACGTCGAAGGTCGTTGAACCTTCGCATTCACACATATTGTTTCAGCTTGGGATAAATCAGCATTCACATCGACGTAAATATGGCAAACGCCCTTGTCATGTTTGATCACTGGAATGGTGGAATTGGTCGTCACGGTTTCCATTAACGACTCACCGCCGCGAGGAATGATCAAATCAACGAATTTATCACTTTTGAGAAGATCGAGGATAATCTCACGGTCAGGACGGTCAATAAAGCTTATGGCTCCTTCTGGAATCCCAGCGCTGCTGGCAGCCTCAACCAAGACCTTCGCAATGGCCGTGTTGGAATGAATGGCCTCTGAGCCTCCACGCAGTATGCACACGTTTCCCGACTTCAAACACAAGGCCGCGGCATCTGCTGTGACATTCGGGCGAGACTCATAAATAATGCCAATCACGCCGATTGGGACACGGACTTTCCCTACCCGCATGCCATTTGGGCGTTTTTTAAAGCCGACCGATTCACCCACGGGGTCGCGCAAGGCAACAATCTCGCGAATCTGCTTTGCCATGCCGATAATACGTTCCGGAGTCAGCTTAAGACGATCCGCCATCGCTGCACGATCTGGATCATCGCCAAAGTTTTCCAGGTCTTCTTCATTGGCTTCTAGAATGGCTTCAGTCGCTTCTTCTAACGCATCCGCCATGGCTTCCAAGGCTTTATTTTTATTGGCAGCCGTCAGCACGCTCAGTGGACGAGCTGCTGCGCGAGCGGTTTCCAGCAGTGTTGCGAGATACTCTTCGTTACTAACCGGCTCTTCTTCTGGTATTTCGACTTCCTGGTCTTCTGACTGGTCATCAGGAACTTCAAGTTCTTCTTCAGTTTCCATATTGCCCTATTCTTGACTAATATTTGTCATATATCGATGTGAAGGAATAGGCGTTGAGAATACCCCGCTGTGTAAAGGACCGTCAAGCCGCACGTCCTTGGAATAACATTCGTACAAACAACGCAACATCACGGGTCCTTTTCGATCTCCTGTATTTCAATGCTTGATTTTGCCCACACAATCCTGCATATTACGAAGCAGTTTTTAACGGTGAGCCTGTTTCCTCATTTCACCTTCGCGAAATCCGCAATTCCTCAGTGCCGAGGTAGCTCAGTTGGCAGAGCACAGCCCTGAA
>BQIU01000018.1 GCA_021603905.1 Nitrospirales bacterium | reverse complement strand
CGACTTGTGGTTTGCTATCCTTTTGCATCGTGGCGTCTCTCCTATTTTGTGGTTGAGTTGAGGATGTTTCGCAACACCCATTTCAACCCGAGACGCCGCGTCTTTTCAACTCACCCAAACACTACTTTTAAATATAACTCGCGAGAATCCTGTAATAGGTTGATTGTCATTCTCGAGCAAAGAAGTTGAGTTTCAGGGCGAATCAACTCTCTTATTCTGTCGTATCTAATTCGACAACGTCTCAAAGATCTTTCGAGGGTCAGGTGCCGGTTCCCATCTCATGATGGTCATAGAATCTTCGACATACTGGGGTTTTCGCATGCCAGTAAGCACGCTGGTGACACCCGGAGTGCTGGCAGGAATCCACAGGGCTTTGCGAGAAAAGTGTTCGCTGCGTTGGGCTTCTGGGAGGAGTGAGTCGATGATTCCTTTCAATTCGTGAATCTTTTTCGCACTCTTTTCGGCTGCTTCCATTCTCAGTACACGTAACAACGTCAGAAATTCTGGAACATACCGTCGACGCCATTCGTCCCAAGCCGCTTCTTTTTCTCCCGTCAATTGACGGGTCAGGACTTGGAAGACTTGATTGGCATGCGGAGCGATCATTTGATGTTCGATTTGGTCCCAATGTTCCAGGTTTTGTAGATCAGGCCGAAGTCGTGCGAGTTCATCAGCCCATTGGAAAAACTCATGAGCGGAGATGCCTTTGTTTGAATGAGGAACGAGTGGAGCGATCTCTTTCACGTATTCTTCTTCCAAGGCACGGACTTTTGGTCGTTGCTCGTCAAATGTCGTCCCTGGTGGTTCGGCTTGTGGATCTGCCAGGCGAATCATCCCCCCGTGTTTGGCTGGTAAGGCATTGAGTGGCCGATTGATGAATACGGTCATGTTGTGTTCTTGGGCAACTTCCAGCACTGTGTGTTTGCCATCTGCTCCGGTATTGGGCGTGAGCAGAGCGCCGGATTCAAAGAGATTCATTGGCAATTGCAGAACTTGGAAATGATGATTGGACTGTCCAAGCGCTTTCGCTGCTGCTTGAGCGGCTTCAAGCATGTGTGAAAGAGACGTGGATTCAGGATCGTCAGCTTGAGCGGTACACGTATTCGATGATACCCCGTAGTATTGCAGCTTCCCTGTCATCACTTGTTTTTCCAGGTAAATAAAAGCCTCTTGAAGACGTTGGTAAAACGTTATTCGTAAGTCTTTTAAGGCTGAGACATCAACGGACAGCTTTCGATTTTTGACATCTGAGAGGAAGTATTCCGGATTGTGCAGCAGACACACATCCAGCGTGGCTAAGCCTAAGCGATCGAGAGAGAGAGTCAGTTGCTCTTCAAGAAATTCAGGGTGTAGGCAGTGCCAAATCCCTTCACCGTATTTCACCATGTCCGGAAATGGGTGGCCGGCTTTCTCCCTGGCTTCGGCACGTTTCAGATTCTGGCCTTGCACGTACCCAATTTTTGAAACGACGATGACTTCTTCACGCGTCAGCTCGTTCATGTTGATTAATCCGCCAAGCACGCTTCCCACTAACCGTTCGCTGCCTCCATCGGCATAATTGGTTGATGTGTCGATGAGGTTGCAGCCTTCACGTAGGGCTTTGGTTAAGGCCTGACGATGTTCATCAACGGCGATATCTATACGATATCCTCCAAACCCGATCCGGGAGGTGGTCAGTCCAGTTGATCCCATGGTGGTGTAGGCTTGGCCGATAGGGCGGGTTGCAGAAGGACTGGCCAGGATTCTGGCTACATAGGTGGCTGTTCCACCGGGAGTTGCATGACCGGAAAGCCCACGAGACTTGAGCGTGTGCAGTGTCTCAGCATCGTCATTTTTTACTGGTGTGAGTTGTTGATTGATGGCCGAAGCAACAGATTGAGGGGAGGTGATCGGAGCTTCACAGGCAAAGTTGCGGCAGAGATACAGCGCCGCTTTCCCATCTACCAGAGTTTTCCCCCTGAGCAGTGGATGTGTGATCTCGGCGTCTTCGTCATTCTGATGGGCGATGATTCGATTGGGAATGAAGTGCTGATGAACTTCTGTGCGCAGCTCTTCATACTGTGATTCTCCAACTTGGCCGACCAGTGCCAGTTCAATTGGGCCATTGAGTAAGAGGTCAACGGCCATCAAGCTTTTGGCGTACCCACGAGGAATTTGGGAAATTTGGTGGCCATAGGCGCGAATGGCGTTGGTGGCGGCCTCCCGAAAATCATCACGATTGAAATGGAATGATAGTCGAGCCAGTACCGACGAAGCTACGGCATTCCCGCTAGGTGTTGCGCCATCTGGCCCTTCCCGACTGCGTAGAATGAGCGATTCGTGGTCGGTGGCGGTGGTGAAAAATCCTCCGTGCTCGCGATCTGAAAAATCTTCCAGAATCCGTTCAGCCAGAGACACGGCTTCGTGAAGGTATCGTTCTGATGCTCCAGCCTCATACAAGTCAATAAGGGCTTCAGCGAGGTACGCATAGTCTTCTAGGCAAGCTTGAAGATGAGCTTTCCCTTCTCGATACGTTCGAAGTAATCGATTGCCGGGCTGGGCAAGGGTGGTCAATAAGAAATCGGCCGCTCTCTGGGCTGCGTCAAGATACCGCTGGTTTCCGAGTACGCGTGCCGCTTCGGCCATCGTCCCGATCATCATGCCATTCCATGCCGTGATGACTTTGTCATCTAAGCTGGGCGGAACGCGCTGTAGGCGAGCTTGGTAAACGAGGGGGCGAACTCGTTCAATTGTTGCCCACAGTTCTTCCGAGGAACAGCCGACGTCTTCGGCGACCTGTTCTAATGTTTTCGGAGTATTGGGAATGCTGTGATGTTCCCAATTTCCTTCGTCGGTAATATCGTAGTATGCACAAAACCGTTTGGCCTCTTCTTGGTCAGTAACAATGGTTCGAATCTGTTGCGGTGTCCAGACAAAGAATTTTCCCTCAACCCCTTCGGAGTCAGCATCGGTGGCTGAGTAGAAACCTCCCTCTGCCGAGGTCATTTCACGTATGACGTAATCGAGCGTTTCTGTGGCGATGTGCCGATAGTGTTCATCCTGAGTAACTTGATAGGCTTCAACATAGGTTCGGGCTAACAGTGCGTTGTCGTACAGCATTTTCTCAAAATGCGGGACGAGCCATCGCTCGTCAGTTGAATAGCGAGCGAAGCCTCCTCCGATGTGATCGTAGATTCCTCCGGCTGCCATGGCATCCAAGGTTTTTCGAACGATGCGGAGCGTGGGGTCATCTTTTGTCTGATGATACTGGCGGAGCAGAAACGAGAGTCCTGTTGCCGGGGGAAATTTTGGAGCCTGCCCAAACCCGCCGTGTGTGGGGTCAAAGTCTTGAGTATATTGTTCAACAGCCGTCTGAATTTCTGATAGACCAATGGCCATGGGAGAGGTCACTTTAATAGATTCACGGAGTCGACTGGTAAACTGCGTGGCTTGTTTGACAATGCTTTCACGATCTTTTTCCCAAGCAGCCGCAATGTTTTGGAGTACGGTCGAAAAGCCAGGGCGACCCCATTTGTCGGTTGGCGGGAAATAGGTTCCCGCAAAGATTGGCTCTTGATCAGGGGTCAAAAAGACGGTCATCGGCCATCCCCCATGTCCCTGATTCATGGCCACGGTGGCTTGCATATAGATTTCATCGATGTCGGGTCGTTCCTCGCGATCGACCTTGATATTGATAAAGTGGTCATTCATGAGTTTAGCGATGTCATGGTTTTCAAACGACTCATGCTCCATGACATGACACCAATGGCATGCTGAATAGCCAACGGAGAGAAGAATTGGTTTGTTTTCTTGCTTTGATCGAGTCAAGGCCTCTGGATTCCATGGGTACCAGTCGACAGGGTTATACGCATGTTGGAGTAGATAGGGGCTGGTTTCGTGGATTAACTGATTGGACTTGCGTTCTGACGTTGGATTACTCATGTGGAATGACTTTCTTTTGTAAAAAGTACGATAGACAAGACATGATGTTCAATAGGCGGTGAGAAATAACAGCTTGCGTTGTGTTTGCTTCCCCTTCATGTAGTGGAGAGGGAGCGTCGCCGACAGCATTAGGGTGATTATTTTTTCTCTCCTAAACTTCGTTCATACAAGAGGACTTTCCATCCATCTGTTTCAGAAATGAATCCCTTGGGTTGGACGACAGGGAGCATGCCAGTTCCTGGAACTTTCCCAGACTGCCCCATGCTTCCATTCTTTAGCACCCACATGAGTTCGCCCACAGTGCGATACTTCTTGAACTTGGGATTGGTGAAATTTCTTGGTTGGATGGGGAGATTATTTGCGGCTCCGCCATCACCTTTTCCTTCTGCGCCATGGCAACTAATGCAGCCTCCACGGCCAAGGAAGATTTGTTTCCCTTCATCGAGAATCTCTTGAGTGGCCTCAAAGGGTGATTTCATCTTTTTGGCTGCGGCGAGTTCAGGTTTTGGCACACGCTTCACGCGAATATCAAATTCCCCTCCGGCTTGACCGTATCCAGTTGGATTGACGGCTAAGACTAAATCAGTGCTGATCAATGAAGTTGTAACACATAGTCCAAAGAGTAGTAAGACCGTCTTCATGAAGCCCTCCTTTTAGCACATGTGTAGAAAAATCACGGTAATATCACTTAGGAATGTCTCTGCTGTTTTATGACGCGGCAGAATACCATGTGATGTGATCGTGGGCAATTGAAGGCTTGACATACTGGAAGATTCTTTGTCCTGAAGCAGAATGCCGTAAATTGAATGTGTTAAGATGCTGAACAAATCTAAATCTCAGCTGTTCAAAGCTTGGGGACTGTGAACACGGTATGGCCTTAAATGAGAGAAATCGTCAAAAGTTTGTAGCGGGCATGAATCGACGGATAGCCGAACTTCGTGTAAAAACTGAGGAAAGTTTGGATTTTGCGATCGACACGATGTTTCAGGAACGAGTGGAGGCGTATCTTCGGTTAGAAGAAGGGTTGGCCGAAGTCGATCGAATGTTAAACGTCGTGGAGGAAGATATTGATGAAACTCGTGAACTCCATGCGGCTGAACGCTTGGAGTCGCGTTTGGAGTTTATCGAAGACCGGTTTGATGAATTTGATAGTGAAATTCGACAGCGGCCCCGTCGACGTCGCAAGAAAATCAATCTCTTTAATTTCTTTAAAGCGGCAGGAGGGGGGGGAGGGGATCCAACGGCTGCAAAGGGCGAGATTAACTCTGCCGGAGAAGCGTACTCGGCCTTAGGCTTAGAATTTGGGAGCCCTATGTCAGCCGTAACACGAGCTTTTCGTCAGCAGATCAAGAAAATCCATCCTGATGTGCGCAAGGGCGATCGCAGCTCTGAACCTGAGCTGCGTAAGATTATTGAGGCGTACCAGTTTTTAAAAGACGACCATGCTGCTTTTCCATCAGAGCCTTCGACGTCGGGCGGGTAGTCTTCTTAAAGGAGCGTATTCACCGTTTCTGGTGGTCTTGCGAGTATGACCGTTTTGCCTTTTTCCACGAGAGGCCGTTGAATAAGGTCAGGGTGTTGAATCATCAGGTCGATAATCTCGTCGTTGTTCATGTTGGCAATTTTGGACTTATGGGTTCTGTAGACGTCTTCTTTCGTTCTCAGGATGTCAGCGGCTTTGATTCCTCCCTTTTTTAACAGTTCTTTCAGCCTCGTTTTGGAAAACGGCTTTTCATAATAATTGATGGCTTCATAGGGTTTGCCGCTTGCGTCGGCAAGTTTGATGACTTGACGACACGTTGAACAGGTGGGTTTTTGGTAAATGATCACTTTTTCCATTATTTCTCCTTACTAAGGGGTTAAACTCTCACCACTTTATGAGCCGGTATCAATCTTGACCTCTTTTCAAAGACCGTGCTACAAGCAAAACTTAGGCATGACGTGTTTTCGTTCTTTATTATCAACTTCATACATTGGCGTAATTTATGACGACTGCGGAAACAGTTTCAGATAGTGAGTTTGGCCGTACGTCTGAAACTCAGCGTACATTAAAAGACTTACGCGTTAAACGTAAAGGGCAGCCGGTCTATGTTTTGGGGCATGATGAGCAGTTCAAGGGGCAAGAAGGGGTCTTCGAATCCTTTAATGTCCGATTGGCGGTCGTCAAGTTTGCTAATGGGAAGTCTGTAGGATTTGATCCATTGGATCTTCTGCTTCCCTGTGAGATCCATGAAAATGGTGAAGCGTACTTTGAAATTCGTTATTGCGAACAATGCGACCAGGTATTTCCTCTTACTGCCAAGGAATTCTGGGCTGAACAGGAACCCACAACTTGTCCGGAATGCGCGCTGTAATCGTGGTCTATTAATCAATAATGGTCGTCATCCTGTAATTCCGAATTTATGATAAACGGCCGTTTCGTTGTTGTCAGGTCGTGGCTGTCTCTTCGCTAGAAGTTAGTCGTAACCATTTCTGGATTTCCCTCCAAAGCTTAGCAAGAGTCCACGGTCTTTCTCCTTACCATCCCGCTCATTTCTCCTTTGGTCATTCTTCAATCCTTGTTAAAGGCACTGTGCTAAGGTTTCTTCGTTTAATCTGTAATATGGGGGTAATCGAATATGCCGATGTCTATCTCCAGTAAAAATAAATCAATTAAGAAACAACGTGTTAAAAGGAATCAGTCTTCTTCACTTGAGCGAAAGGCGAGCTTAACTTATGCGAAGTCTACGCTTACCAGGGTTGAGCGAGATTCCTTGGGTGAGATCATGGTGCCAGCTCAAGTCTATTATGGTGCGCAAACTGCTCGAGCGATGCAAAACTTTCCTATCAGTGGACTTCGGTTTTCTCGATCATTTATTCGTGCGCTCGGGCTCATTAAGCAGGCGTCTGCCAAAATTAATCATTCGTTAGGACTGCTCGACCGCAAGCTAGCATCTACAATACGAGACGCAGCAGAAGAAGTCATTCAAGGGAAATGGGACTCCGAATTTCCGGTTGACATCTTCCAGACAGGGTCGGGGACTTCAACGAACATGAATATCAACGAAGTGCTTGCGAGTCGAGCGTCAGAGTTGTTGGGTGGCACACGTGAAAGTCACCTGGTTCATCCTCATGATCATGTCAATCTCGGGCAATCGAGTAATGATGTGATCCCTTCAGCTATTCATATTGCGGCCATAGAACAGATTCATCGAGAATTGCTTCCTGCACTCATTCGTCTCCAGCGTTCACTTCTGAACAAAACTCGTCAATTTGACAAGATAGTCAAAATAGGTCGCACTCATCTACAGGATGCGACCCCTATTCGATTAGGTCAGGAGTTTGGGGGATATGCGAGGCAGATTGAGTTGGGTATTACACGTGCCAAGCGGGCTCAAGAGGTATTGACTGAATTGGCGTTGGGGGGGACGGCCGTAGGGACTGGGCTCAATACACATCCCGTTTTTGCTAAACGTGTGATTCGGGAAGTTTCCAAAACAATTCGATGTCCGCTACGAGAGACCGTCAATCATTTTGAAGCGCAGTCGGCTCAAGATTCATTACTGGAGGCCAGCGGGTGTTTGCGGACGATTGCAGTGAGTCTCCTGAAAGTGGCGAACGATATTCGGTGGATGGGATCTGGTCCACGATGCGGACTCGGTGAAATTACATTGCCAGAAACTCAACCTGGATCGAGTATGATGCCTGGGAAGGTCAACCCGGTGATTGCGGAATCGGTCGCGATGGTTGCGGTACAGGTGATGGGCAATGATGCCACGATTGCCATTGCTGGGCAAACCGGAAATTTTGAACTCAATGCGATGCTGCCGGTTATGGCTTATAACCTTTTACAGTCAATTGAACTTTTGAGTACTGCAGCGAAAAACTTTTCGGTGCGTTGTATTGAGGGGATTGTTGCCAATAAAAAGACGTGTGAACGACACATTGAGGATAGTCTTGCAATGTGTACGGCATTAGCGCCGATGATTGGGTATGAAGCTGCAGCAGCCATTGCGAAAGAGTCGTCCCGAACGGGTAAAACTGTACGTGAGATTGCGCGTCAACGACAAGTCTTGTCCGACAAGCAACTACAAAAGTCATTGGATTCATTGAGTATGACGGGACCGTCGACGTTAGTGAAGTAGGCGGGGAGGTAGGTATTGAGGCGAAGGCGTGAATATAGGGGAGGTCAATGCGTCACCCATCCCCCCATTTGAGCTTGTTTCGAAGGACATCGTAATAGCTTCCTCCGGGAAACCGTATAAGGTGTGCTTGGTGTTTGGAGGTACAAATTTGGATGGTGTCATCAACTGTTAGTTCAAACCCAATTTGGCCATCCAGAGTGGCCATGGCATTTTCTTGGCTGGTCAGGGTCACAGAGATAGAAGCGTGACTTGGAACAATAAAGGGACGATGGGAGAGCGTATGAGGGCAGATTGGATTTAGCGTGAACACATCAAGCGAAGGATCAAGGATTGGACCATTGGCTGAGAGCGAATAGCCTGTCGAGCCAGTCGGTGTGGCGATGATGAGTCCATCGCCTCGTAAATTGGTCATAAAGGATCCGTTGATGCAGACTTTGATCGCGATCATTCTCGCGAGATGGCCTTTATTTACTACAACATCATTTAACGCTGGGCCTTCGCCTATCACGTGTTGTCCACGATGGATCTTTGCCCGAAGCATGACCCGTTTTTCAATAAGGAAGTCGTCTGCAAAGATTTTGGTCAGGGCGTCATAAATATGATCGACAGTCGTTTCCGTTAGAAACCCTAATCCGCCCATGTTGACGCCGAGAATGGGCACAGAACGCTTTTCGACTAAGCGAGCGGCATGGAGCATCGTGCCATCGCCTCCCAATACGATTAAGAGGTCGGCTTCATTGGCGATTTGAGTTCGTTGAGCGTTTCGTGTGTTGGTCCGAAGTTCTATTGTGGTGGGTGTATCAAGTATGACATTTTTGTCGTGAGTTTTGAGCCATTCAACAATATCTTTTAAGACCGGTTGGATATTGTCCGATTGAGGTTTCGTGAGGATTCCGATTGTCTTCACAGATTTTCCTGACATATAGATGATTTGATAGTCGGTGTGCTATCGACGGTGATGGTAGTAATTTGTGTTGAGAGAAGGCAAGCGGAATGGAACGAAGAAAAATAGCCTATAACGATGCTCAGGCACAATTTCATGTTGGCTGAATGTCTTCTATCCAATTATCTAAGACGAAAGATTGAACCGAAGTCCCAGGCTTTTCACACAAATACTCCAAATGCTATAAAATCTGATTTGTCAAGAGTTCTATCTCATGTTCGTGTTTATGACTTGTTGGTTATGCACTTTCGTCTTGACAGTTTTACTATTCCATGGATAGACTTACTTTATAAGCAGTTATAAGAAGTGGTTTGTAGTTTAACCGGGCTCTTCCAGCACATCTATTATGTTTGTGGATGTGAGAGAAGGGAGGAAAAATGTTCGAACGATTCACGGACCGAGGTCGAAAAATTATCATTCTAGCTCGAGAAGAAGCCGAGCGTCATCAGAATGATTATTTAGGAACAGAACATTTAGTCTTGGCGATTCTTCGTGAATCTGATGGCATTGCCTTGATGATCATTAAGAAGATGGGACTATCACCTGAGCAAATTCGATTAGAGATCGAACGGAATTTGCCTGGGGGTGGGACGACGGTTACATTTGGTGAAATTCCGTTTAGTCCACGCGTAAAAAAAGTCATTGAATACGGAGTCGAAGAAGCCAGACTTCTTGGACATAATCACATTGGAAGTGAACATCTTCTGTTGGGACTACTTCGTGAGGAAGAAGGCATCGGTGGAAAAGTGCTTCGGAGTCTGGGCGCTAATCTGTTGACTGCGCGCCAGCTCACCGTCACATTTCTACGCAAGTCTGGGTCTCGAGAGCGAGATAAGAAGAGCAGTACTCCGGCTCTCGATGAGTTTGGTCGAGATCTGACGCAATTGGCTCAAGAAGCATCGTTAGATCCAGTCATCGGACGTCAGGATGAGATCGAGCGAGTGCTCCAAATCCTGAGCCGGCGAACTAAAAATAATCCTGCATTGATCGGAGAATCAGGCGTTGGGAAAACAGCGATCGTTGAGGGATTAGCTCAGCGGATTGTCTCCATGGACGTTCCTGACAATTTGTTGAATCGTCGGGTGATTGCGTTAGACTTGGGTTCTCTGGTTGCGGGAACAAAATATCGCGGCCAATTTGAAGAGCGACTCAAAGTCGTGATGAAGGAAATTGCCCAAGCTGGTAATATTATTTTGTTTATCGATGAGTTGCACACCTTGGTTGGTGCAGGAGCTGCAGAAGGCTCTATTGATGCTGCCAATATGCTCAAGCCTGCTCTTTCTCGAGGTGAAATTCAATGTATTGGCGCCACAACATTGGATGAATATCGAAAGCATATTGAAAAGGATGGGGCGCTGAAGCGGCGTTTCCAGCCCATCTATGTCCAACCACCATCTGTGGAAGAAACGATTAGTATTATTCAAGGACTTCGTGATCGATATGAAGAACATCATGGGGTCGAAATCACTGATGAAGCGGTGACCGAGGCTGTAAAGCTGACGGATCGCTATATCACAGATCGATTCTTACCTGACAAGGCTATTGACCTGATTGATGAAACGGGATCACGAGCCAAACTGCAATCGTATGTCTTGCCTCCTGAATTGAAATCATTGGAACAAGAGCTCAAACGTGTTGCTCGAGAAAAGGAAGTTGCCATCGGTGTCCAAAACTTTGAAGATGCCGTGAAGTTCAGAGAAGAGGAAGAACGGCTTAGGAAGTTGCTTGAAGACGCCAAACGGGATTGGAAAAAGAATCAAGAACAAAATAAACCTGTGATAACGGGTGATGATGTTGGATTTGTTGTATCCAAAATTACGGGTATTCCTCTCTTTAAGCTGGAAGAAGAAGAGTCTGAGAAACTCTTGCATATGGAAGAGTTTCTTCATAAACGTATCGTGGGACAAGAGGAAGCTATTTCAGCGATTTCTCGGGCCATTCGGCGTTCTCGAGCTGGCCTGAAAGAGGCGAAGAAGCCTATTGGGTCTTTCATCTTCCTCGGGCCTACAGGTGTTGGGAAAACGGAATTGGCAAGAGCTCTATCCGAATTTTTATTTAACACCGAAGACTCCTTAGTTCGTATTGATATGTCAGAATATCAAGAAAAGTTTACAAGCTCCCGCCTTTTCGGGGCTCCTCCAGGTTATGTAGGTTATGAAGAAGGTGGACAGCTGACAGAAAAAGTTCGGCGACGTCCCTATTCAGTTGTTCTGTTTGATGAAATTGAAAAAGCTCACCCAGATATCTTTAATGTGCTGCTCCAAGTATTGGACGATGGAGTCTTAACAGACAGTTTAGGGCGAAAAGTTGACTTTAAAAATACTATATTGGTGATGACTTCTAATCTTGGGACGAAATTGATTCAAAAAGGTGTATCCCTCGGATTTCAAAAAGAGGAAGAGTCGGCGCAAACAAGTCGGCTTCAAGGGGAAGTCATGAGTGAATTGAAACGAAACTTCAGCCCTGAGTTTTTAAATCGTATCGATGATTTTGTCGTATTCCATCAATTGGACAAGAGTCATCTTGTGACAATTGTCGATATTCTCATTAAGGAACTGAACGTCCGTTTGGCCGAGCGAGGCATTGAATTGGATGTCAGTGACGAGGTTAAGCAGTGGCTCATTAAGGAAGGGTATGATCCGCAGTATGGTGCAAGGCCGATGAGGCGTACTATACAAAAACGGTTAGGAGACCCTCTTTCTGAAGAACTGATCAGAGGAAGATTTAAAGACGCTCGAAAGATTAAGGTTGTCTTAAACGAGCAAGAGCCTGCTTTTGTGGAAGAAGAGGCAATGGCCGGCGTATAAAATTTAAGTAGAACACACTGACTGAGTATAAAGACATAGACGACCCTCAGGATCCTTGGTCCTGAGGGTCGTTGTGTTTTTCATAAGGATAAGGCCCAAAATTCCTCACTCGTTTTTTTCATTTGAGCAGGACAACGCAGCTATCATGTATTGGTTTTCTGTTAAAAACTTTCACGTTGATGAGTAAAATTTCGATGATGAACATGGGGCCAATCCTAGGCATTGAAACTTCCTGTGACGAGACGGCGGCGGCTGTCGTGACAGATAAAGGGACAGTTCTGGCCAATGTTCTGGATTCCCAGATTGATGTTCATGCAATGTATGGTGGCGTGGTTCCAGAATTAGCCTCCCGTCGTCATATTGAAACGATTGAATCAATTGTCCGATTGGCCATGACTGAGGCTCAGGTTCCGTATCAAGCATTACAAGCTATTGCTGTGACTCATGGTCCTGGTCTTGCTGGAGCATTGCTTGTTGGAGTGAATTTTGGAAAAGCTCTTGCTTATGCGTTGCAGATTCCGTTGCTGGCGGTCAATCATCTCAAAGGACATTTAGCGTCAACATGGGTTGAACAACCGGACTTTCCTCGATCGTCGATTATGTTAGTGGTCTCGGGAGGACATACGCATTTATTTTTTGCAACACGTACGGGACAGTATCAATTGATAGGCAAAACCATTGATGATGCTGCTGGTGAAGCGTTTGACAAGGGAGCGAAAATGTTGGGGTTGACCTATCCAGGAGGCCCACTCATTGATCGTTTATCCAGGACAGGTTCAGCCAAGGCCGTTCATTTTCCCCGACCATACCTGAATCGAGGAGGGCTAGATTTTAGTTTTAGTGGGCTCAAAACGTCGTTGTTGTACTACTTAAGAGACCTCAAAAAAAATGACCATGTCATGCCAGCCATCGAAGATGTTGCTGCTAGCTATCAGGAAGCCATTGTCGATGTCTTAGTCGAGAAATCTTTTCGAGCCGTTCGGAAATATGGAGCCAAAGGGATTGCCGTCGTTGGGGGTGTAGCGGCTAATAGTCGGCTTCGAGAGCGGATCATTGAGCGCGCCCAAAAACTGGGAATTTTCGTCGCAATGCCAGCGTTGTCGCTTTGCACTGATAATGCGGTGATGATTGCGGCTGCGGGTTGGGAGCAATTTCGATCAGGAGTGATCGCCACTTGGGACTTAGATACTGAGGTCGGGCAAGCAGCTGTGACAAACTTACAGACGCATTCAGTGCAGACCATTGCGTAGGGTTAAGCTACTGCCAACGGAGGTGTAACGATTCCTGTCGTTTTTGGAAATCTTCATGGACTGAAAGCCAATCAGATCAGTCGAATGGAACGACTGTACCGACGACGGGTTCCGACTGAAAAGGTTATCACGAACGACCTAGCTCGAATCTGTGCAGAGCTTTCATTTGAAACACGGCGGCAAATCGGATTACTCATTGACCGGCAAGGACATGTTCAATCGGTCATTATTGGTAATGATCATGAGCTTGTTATTCCAAATTTAGCACGCAGTCGCTCAGGGCTCAGGTTGTTACGAGGTGTGCGGTTGGTGCATACCCACCTGAATAATCAACCGCTAACCCGTGATGATTTAACCGACCTGGCGCTGCTCCGGTTAGACCTGATGATGGCGATTGGTGTCGGTAAAGAAGGAGGTGTGCGAGACGTGTATCTCGCACATGTGCTGCCGCAGTCGATTAATGGGAAGTCATATCAAGAATGGAAGCCCTATCCCTGGCATGGGTTTGAACTTGATTGCCAAGACTTTATTCTCTCGCTGGAAAACGAATGTACACGGACCAATGTTGGGTTACGGAAGGGGAAGGAATCTTCACGCGCCATCTTAGTGAGTGTGTCGACAGAACGGGCTTCGCGCCGACAAGAACATTTAGACGAGTTACGTGAACTGGTTCGAGCCAGCAATATTCATGTTGTCGATTCGGTTATTCAACGACCCCATGCGCTTCATCCAAAGTATGTTCTCGGTCTTGGAAAATTGAAGGAAGTGATTATCCAGGCTTTACAAACTGGTGCTGATTGGTTGATCTTCGATCGAGATCTGACCCCGGCGCAAGTTCATGGGATTTCTGAGATGACGGAACTACGAGTCCTGGATCGAACGCAAGTCATTTTGGATATCTTTGCTCAACGGGCGCATTCAAGAATTGGAAAGGTCCAGGTTGAATTGGCTCAATTACGGTATCGGCTTCCACGTTTATCCCAATCCAATACGGCCTTTTCCCGCTTAGCTGGCGGAATTGGTTCAAGAGGACCAGGCGAAACGAAATTGGAAACAGATCGTCGGCGAGCACGAGATCGGATTCGACGTCTTGAAAAAGAGTTGGATGCGGTATCTCGCAGTCGTCAGCAACAACGAAACATGCGTTCTCGCCAAGCGATACCGGTGGTCTCATTGGTGGGGTACACCAATGCAGGAAAGTCAACATTACTGAACGCCTTAACGGGAAGTGTGCAGCCAGCAAAGGACCGGGTGTTTGAAACGCTAGATACGGTGAGTCGTCGGCTCTTTATCCCGGATCGTGGTGAAGTTATTCTGACCGATACCGTCGGATTTATTCGGCATTTACCTGAAGACCTTGTGACGGCATTCCACACCACTTTACAGGAATTAAAATATGCCGATTTATTAGTCCATGTCGTGGATGCCGCGACGCCTGACCCAGATCGACATATCGATACGGTTGAGAATATTCTCACACAATTAGGCTTTGATACTATTCCCCGCCTGATGGTGTTGAATAAATGTGACTTACTTCCAGTTGGTCATGTTGAACAATTGTGTCACCGGTATCGAGCAGTTGGAATTACGGCGACACAATACGAAACCGTTGGAGAGGTCCGAGAAGCGTTGGGGCACATGCTGAATCGTTTAGGTCGTGATGGGGAATTGAAGGGGGCATGGAGCGAATCTTCTGACGGTCATATGGCGAAGACGCCTATTATGAGAGTATCATGAAAGGTTCTCAAACGATTGCTCATAGGATTCGAAGAACGAGAACTAAAAGTCTCCCATTCTCCAAAGCCAGGGTCCGAAAGATATTTTCGACATTGGCCAAGGTTACTCCGAAACCTGAGGTTGAGCTTGCGTCTTCCAATCCTCTAGAGTTATTAATTGCCACGATTCTTTCAGCGCAATGTACGGATGAACGGGTGAATAAAGTGACTCCGGCATTATTTGCACGCTATCATACGGCGAAAGAATATGCTGGAGCTGAGCCGCTTGAATTAGAAGCGCTGATTCGATCGACGGGGTTCTACAAAAGTAAGGCAAAGAATATTATTGCATGCGGCAAGCGTATTGCTGGTCATTTCAATGGCACCATGCCCAATAACATGGATGACTTGACGACGTTGCCTGGGGTAGGACGAAAAACCGCAAATGTGTTATTGGGGAGCTACTATGGGAAGCCATCCGTGGTAGTGGATACCCATGTCAAGCGAGTCGCGAATCGCTTGCATTTGACCGAAAGCGATGATCCAACAACTATTGAGTATGACATTCAAAAGATCTTACCGAAAGCGCAATGGACTGTGGGTACTCAGCGTTTGCTCTTGCATGGCCGGTATGTGTGCCAAGCGCGATTACCGAAATGTGAACAGTGTGCCATTTATGAAACCTGTGCTTGGGACGGAAAGTTATCGATCGCATGAAAAGTATGACTGGATTTGGTAAACGCGAAACGGAGTGGAAGGGCCTGGCCGTAGGGGTCGAACTTCGATCCGTCAACCATCGGTTCTGTGAAGTGGTTTCGAGGATTCCTCGAAGCATGGTTGGATTAGAAGAAGAGCTCAAGCAACTGATTCACAAGCAATGTGAACGCGGGCGGATTGAGTTCACCGTCTCGCTTAATATTTCGGGAAATCGTCAGAAGTCCTTAGTGCTTGACCGATCGGCTGCACGTGACTATCACCAGTTGTTGAAAGAGCTTCAGCGAGAGCTTGGTATTAATGGCCCAATCGATATTGGTTTAATTGCCGGCCTTCGAGACGTGTTTACAGTTGCAGAGCAGAGCTTTGATGGAAAAGATACGCAAAGCGTCGTCCGCCGTCTTACGAAAGGGGCACTGGCCGATCTGGATAAGATGCGGACACGGGAGGGAAAAGCGTTGCACGACGATATGGCGACGCGCCTTCAAAAAGTTCGAGTAGCCTTAAAAACCATAGCAAGACGAGTGCCTTCAAGTGTTCAAGAACATTTTGAGCGAATGCAGAAACGAGTCATGAAATTACTCGGTGACAATCCCTCTAATCCTGATCGACTCAATCAAGAATTAGCGACCTATGCTGATCGTTGTGATATAACAGAGGAATTAACACGGCTTGAGAGCCATCTTGGGCAATTTCAAAAATCAAGTAAGACCAAAGGCGCCATTGGCCGACGACTGGACTTCCTGCTTCAAGAAATGGGAAGAGAAATTAATACCATTGGATCGAAAGCGAATGACGCGAAGATCGCCCTGCATGTAATTGATGTGAAGAGTGAACTGGAAAAAATCCGTGAACAGGTCCAGAATGTTGAATGATGACGGCTCTAACGGTTTCTCAATGATGAAAGTTATGACGGATGTCGCATAGCGGGATGTTGTTTATCTTGTCGGGATCTTCGGGAGTGGGGAAGTCGACGTTATGCAAACGGATCATGACTTCGATTCCAGATGTTCAGCTTTCAGTCTCGTATACAACGCGGCCGATTCGAGACGGCGAAACGCACGGGATTGAATATTGGTTTGTTGATCAATCCGAATTTCGTCGAATGATTGAGCAGGATGCCTTTCTTGAATGGGCAGAAGTGTACGAGAACTTTTATGGGACCCCACGTCAAGAACTCGTGACACGAATTGATCAAGGAATTGATGTCATTTTGGATGTCGATGTTCAGGGTGCAAGAAATGTCATGAAAAATATGCCGGATGCTGTATCCGTGTTTCTCCTGCCTCCGTCGCTTGAGGTCTTGAAGGCCAGACTGGAGTCGCGCGGAACTGACAAGTCCGATGTGGTTGATCGTCGGTTCCAGAAAGCTCAAGCAGAAATGGCGCACTATGTTGAGTATGATTATACCATTCGAAATGGTTGCCTTGATCAAGCCATCAAGGAATTTGAGTCTATTATTGTGGCCGAACATGTTCGAACAAAACGTCTTGATCACGCGTGGATGTCTCGTCATGGCTTGGCTCGTCAAGAGAGTAACCCTGTGTCTTCACGAACTGAAAGAGAAAGGAATGTGATCTCATGATGGATGCGTTATCATTACTGCCCGAACATCATCAAACGCAATTTGATTCTCGTTTTCGTATTGTCTTGATTGCAGCGCAACGGGCGAAGCAAATTATGCGTGGTGCGCCGACCTCCGGGTCGGTCAAGTATATCAAAGAAACTTCAACAGCATTGGAAGAAGTCTTGAATGGCGAGGTCAACTATTTAAAAGGAGAAGATGCTCGTGAGGCGATCAAAAAAGCAAAGGGGACAAATGAGCGTGAGTTTGATCCAGCACTCTTAGCGCAAACTGATGCAAATGCTCAGGAAATTCAGAAAGAATTAAGCGTCTATATCGATGATAGTCCAAAAACTGAGGAACCGGTTGCGGAAGAAGAATCCTAGGGAACTCACCGATGGCTGCATTGAAATTACAGGGGACACGTCTGCTTCTTGGAATCACGGGAAGTATCGCGGCATATAAGGCTGTGGGATTACTTCGGACGCTCATGAGTCATGGGGCAGACGTTTCGGTGGTCATGACGGATTCGGCGACACGATTTATGACGCCACTTACATTTGAAGTGTTATCGAACCATCCGGTTGCCACTGATACGTTTTCTGGCCATCAGGACATGCCACATCTCTCGTTACCCGAATCGGCAGATGTGATTCTTCTTGCTCCGTGTACTGCCAATACGATTGCTGCCTATGCATTAGGATTAGCGGATAATCTTTTAAGTACCCTGTTACTCACCACGCAATGTCCTGTCATTATCGCGCCGGCGATGGATGGAGACATGTGGGAGCAAACCCAAATTAAACAGCATGTACAGACCTTGCGCGCACGCGGGGTGATCGTGTTGGAGCCTGAAATTGGAGAGCTGGCATCTGGGAAAGTGGGCCGTGGACGTCTTCCAAGTGAAGAGGCTATCGTCGAGGCAGTTGTTGAAAAAGTCCATGCATCGAAGGAGCTGGTTGGACGTCGAATCCTCATCTCAGCGGGTCCCACGCGAGAGCCGATTGATGCCGTTCGCTTTATTTCAAATGGATCATCCGGGAAAATGGGCTATGCTCTGGCGCGGGCCGCGCAATTACGGGGAGCCGAGGTCATTTTAGTCAGTGGTCCAACAAGTCTCGAGCCGCCATTTGGTGTTGAGTGTGTTTCGATTCAAACGGCTGAGGACATGTATCATGCTTTACGGTCCCGGTTTAGCACTGTCGATGTGTTAATCATGACGGCAGCAGTCGGTGACTTTCGACCACAACATTGTCGCGAAGAGAAATTTAAAAAGCGCGATTGGAAAGGCGAACCCATTCAGCTTGAACAGACGACTGACATCTTGGCGGCCTTATCTGCCCAGCGAACCCATCAGTTGTTAATCGGATTTGCTGCTGAAACAGACGATCTTCTAGAAAACGGACGTGAAAAATTACACAAGAAAAGCTTAGATATGGTTGTGGTGAATCAAGTTGGGGGATCTGAGTCTGCTTTTGATAATGATACCAACGAAGTCATTCTTTTGACTCGAAATGGAAGCGTGACGCCCTTGCCTCGAATGTCAAAACACATGGTTGCTGCTCGAATATTAGATGAACTACAGAACTTCCCTATGCCCTCATCAGTTCTTCCTTCGCCGTCCCTTTCAAAACGCTAACACCTCGTTGGTTTTCCGTTCACCGATATGGCCGGAATCCTTGGCTTCGTTCGTTATCCATCGGTATTCTCTTCATGATTGATCTTACGCACAAGCTCAATGTTTGAACGTAATCTCATCATTCACCGCCATCATTAGTTCAGAAAAAGTAAGAATTCCCGCCCTTCCCCCGATCTCTCTTCCTAAATGTCATTGCCTAAAGAATGAAACGAACATGACCGAAAAAGAGATAAAGAGATCTACTCTTGACCTTGCCTTATAGCCTAGGTGTTTTAACGTATGAAATCTGTGCACATATCAATAACACATGGATTGCGCATTCCCATATCTGGGGAACCTGAGCAATTGATTTATGATGGGCCGCCGGTGCAGTCCGTGGCCTTGCTTGGTCAGGATTATATTGGCATGAAGCCAAGTGTATTAGTTGAGCAAGGCGCTCGGGTCAAACTGGGGCAGCCCATTGTTTTAGATAAAGCCAATCCTGGGGTCGTCTATACCTCTCCGGGAAGTGGTGTGGTCACGGCAATTAATCGTGGTGCGAAGCGTGCGCTTCAGTCGGTGGTGATTCAGCTTGAAGGAAACGACGAAGAGATCTTTACGTCATACCGTCACGAGGAGCTTTCTCGGTTAACTCGTGACCAAGTCAGAGATAATCTTGTGGACTCAGGACTATGGACGGCTTTGCGAACACGACCGTATAGCAAAGTGCCATCACCAGACACGTCCCCACATTCTATTTTTGTCACAGCCATGGATTCGAATCCTCTGGCCCCTCAAGCCTCACGGGTGATTCGAGAACATAAAGATGACTTCTTCTATGGCCTCAGTCTTATCAGTCATTTAACCGACGGACACGTCTTTCTCTGTAAGGCACTTGGCGAAGATATTCCAACTATTTCCGCAAAACGATTGACTGTCGCTGAATTTTCTGGCCCTCATCCCTCAGGGTTGGTCGGGACTCACATTCACTTTCTTGATCCTGTCGGTCCGAAAAAAACGGTATGGCATCTTGGGTATCAGGATGTGATCGCGTTTGGAAAATTATTTACAACGGGAAGGATTTGGACGGAACGTATTGTCGCGTTTGCCGGGCCAGTCGTGATAGCGCCTAGATTAATCAGGACAAGACTCGGAGCCAGAACAGAAGATCTTGTTGAGGAACAGCTTGAACCGGTTCGGTGTCGTGTCATATCGGGATCGTTACTGTCTGGCCATTGGGCCATTGGATGGGCGACCTTTCTCGGTCGATATCATTCTCAATTGACGGTGTTGCCGGAGGGAGGGGAACGAACGTTCTTGGGATGGCTGTCCCCAGGGCCGGATAAGTTTTCGACCTTGAATGTGTTTATCTCCAGTTTCTTCCGAAACAAAATATTCCGACTGAATTCCCTTGAACAAGGCAGCCCCCGTGCGATGGTGCCGGTGGGTGTGTATGAAGATGTCATGCCGTTGGATATTCTTCCCACGCCCTTACTGCGAGCGTTAGTGGTTAAGGATACGGATTCTGCACAAGCGCTCGGATGTCTTGAACTGGATGAAGAGGACGTCGCGTTGTGTTCATTTGTCTGTCCGAGCAAATATAATTTCGGTCCGTTTCTTCGAGCCAGTCTTGAACACATTGAGAGGGAAGGCTGATGTCGTGGCTCCGTCGACTCTTGGATCATTGGCATCCTCTGTTTCAAAAAGGAGGACGGTACGAAAAATATTTTGTTGTCTACGAGATGGTCGATGGATTTCTCTTTACCCCTTCGACGGTGACGCACTCGGCGCCGCATGTTCGTGATGGAGCCGATCTCAAACGAGTCATGATGTATGTCTTCGTTGCGGTGACACCCTGTATCGCAATGGCGATGTACAACACTGGTTATCAAGCCAATCTCGGGATGGCGCAATCAGGGTTGTCGTCGATTGAGGGGTGGAGAGGGACGATTCTTGAAAGTTTAGGGATTGGTTATGACCCAGGTAATGTTTTTGCGTGTGTATGGCATGGATTTTTATATTTTTTCCCTGTCTATCTGATGACGCTAGTTGCCGGCGGACTGTGGGAAGTGCTGTTTGCGGCTGTTCGTAATCATGAAGTCAATGAAGGATTCTTGGTCACTTCCATTCTCTTTGTCTTGACCCTTCCGCCTGATATTCCATTGTGGCAGGTGGCAATGGGTATTTCATTTGGCGTCGTCTTTGGCAAAGAGGTATTTGGGGGAACAGGAAAGAATTTTTTTAACCCGGCGTTGACCGCCCGCGCGTTTCTGTTCTTTGCCTTCCCTGCAGAAATGTCAGGCGACACCGTGTGGACCGCCGTAGACGGGTTTAGCGGAGCCACGGCGTTGGGCGTTGGTGCAATCGGCGGGTTGGCCGCAATACAAGAAATGGGTCTGACCTGGACACAATCGTTTTTAGGAACCGTTCAAGGTTCCATGGGCGAGACCTCGACGTTGGCCTGCCTTCTTGGCGCAGTGTTTTTAATTTATACGCGGGTTGCTTCTTGGCGGATCATGGCTGGGGTCGCCTTGGGTATGATCGGAACGACCCTACTGTTCAATGTGTTTGGGGGGAACTCAAACCCGATGGTGAGCATTCCGTGGTACTGGCATCTGGTCGTTGGAGGATCGGCATTTGGCATGGTGTTTATGGCCACGGATCCTGTTTCGGCATCGATGACGACCGTTGGGCGGTGGATGTTTGGTCTGCTCATCGGATGTATGACGATTGTGATTCGTGTGGCCAATCCGGCGTTTCCAGAAGGGATGATGTTGGCCATTCTGTTTGCCAACATTTTTGCGCCGCTCATTGATTACATGGTGATTCAAACGAATGTCCGGAAAAGAGTCTTACGAAATACCTAACAACACGATGTGTTCCCAGAAGGGAAATTCTGTGGTCTCAAAAATCTTAAATATCTTGCGTTTACCCAATGATAGTACGGCGAAGACTATTCTTGTGGCCCTTTTGCTCTGCTTCGTTTGCTCAATCATTGTCTCAAGCGCTGCGGTGGCGCTTAAACCGTTTCAGCTCAAGAATAAAAGCCTCGACAAGAAACGCAATATTCTTCAAGTCGCGGGGCTGTATCAAGAAGGTCAAAGTATTGAAACGCTCTTTCAGCAGGTCGAGCCGAAGGTTGTGGATTTGGCCACTGGAGAGTATGCGGATGATATTCTTCCGGAGGAATTCGACCAACGGCAAGCGGCTAAAGATCCGTTACGAAACGTGCGCATCCCATCCGACCACGATATCGCGCACATTAAGCAACGGGCCAAGTATGCCACGGTCTATCTGGTCAAAGAGCACGAAGACATTAAATTCCTCATTCTTCCAGTTCATGGCTATGGGTTGTGGTCGACGCTCTATGGTTTTGTCGTGCTTCAGGAAGATGCCAATACCATTCATGGTCTTCAATTTTATGAACATGCCGAAACTCCTGGCCTCGGAGGGGAAGTTGATAATCCCAATTGGCGTGCCAAATGGTCAGGTAAGCTGGCCTACGATGCGCAGGGGACACCAAACATCGAAGTCGTACGAGGAACGGTTGATCCGAGCAAGCGTGAATCGATTCACCAGGTTGATGGGTTGGCTGGAGCGACTTTGACAAGTCGTGGCGTCACATATCTTTTGCGTTATTGGTTAAGTCAGGACGGATTTGGTCCGTATTTACAAAAAATCCGAAGCCAGACAACGGGTGAACTATGAGTCGGGAAGTACAAAAAGTCGTCAAAGATCCACTGTTCGATAATAATCCTATTGCTCTTCAAGTCTTGGGGGTGTGTTCGGCACTTGCGGTCACGACCTCGCTGGCCACAGCCTTGATTATGTGTATTGCCCTCACCGCGGTGACGGCCTGTTCCAATGCCTCAATCAGTCTGATCAGAAATCATATTCCCAGCAGTATTCGTATCATTGTGCAAATGACCATCATTGCGTCTCTCGTCATTGTGGTTGACCAACTCTTGAAAGCGTTCGCATTTGAGACCAGCAAGCAACTCTCCGTATTCGTGGGATTGATCATCACGAATTGTATTGTGCTCGGACGTGCGGAAGCCTATGCCATGAAAAATGAGGTTGGTCTCAGTTTTCTTGATGGGATAGGAAACGGTCTTGGCTACAGCGTGATACTGATTTTTGTGGGGACATTTCGTGAACTGTTCGGAGCGGGAACACTCTTAGGGTATACAATCTTCCCACTGGTATCTGAGGGAGGCTGGTTTACACCAATCGGGATCATGCTGCTTCCGCCGAGTGCATTTTTTCTTATTGGGCTATTTATTTGGGGATTGCGAGCCTGGAAAACCGAGCAGGTCGAAAAATCTGAGTATCGGATTCATCAAGTCCACCGAACTGAGGTGTTGTAATGGACATCTATATCAATTTATTAATCAAATCCGTATTTGTTGAAAATTTAGCTTTAGCTTTTTTTCTAGGTATGTGCACGTTTTTAGCGGTCTCGAAGAAAATTGAAACGGCTTTGGGGTTGGGTATTGCAGTGGTGGTGGTTCAAATCATTACCGTTCCGGCCAATAACCTTCTGTATCAATTCTTATTAAAGGATGGAGCATTGGCCTGGGCGGGATTGCCTGAGGTTGACCTCAGTTTCTTAGGCTTAATTTGTTATATCGGTGTGATTGCCGCCATGGTCCAAATTCTTGAAATGTTGTTAGATCGTTTCTTCCCAGTGCTGTATCACGCGCTCGGAATTTTTCTTCCACTGATCACCGTCAACTGCGCGATTCTTGGCGGCACACTGTTTATGGTGGAGCGTGACTATAACTTTGGCGAAAGTGTGGTCTATGGCATTGGCAGTGGCCTCGGTTGGGCCTTGGCCATAACGGCGTTAGCTGGAGTTCGTGAAAAACTCAAATACAGTGATGTGCCTGAAGGCCTGCAAGGGCTAGGCATCACTTTTATTACCGTCGGTCTTATGTCGTTGGGGTTCATGGCGTTTTCAGGCATTCAATTGTGACATCATGATGATTTTTCTTGAGGCTTACGCATGATAGAAATCGCATTAGGGGTTACCCTCTTTACGGTCATTGTCCTCTCGTTGGTCATGATGATTATTGGAGCAAAAGCTCAACTCGTCCCGTCAGGGAATGTGACGATTCGAGTCAATGGTGTAAAAGAGATTCATGCCCCTGTCGGTGGAAAATTACTCGGGTCTCTTGCGGATGCCAAGTTGTTTGTCTCGTCAGCCTGTGGCGGTGGTGGAACATGCGCGCAATGCAAAGTGAAGATTTTTGAGGGTGGAGGTTCCATTCTTCCGACTGAGACCTCTCACATTTCCAAACGTGAAGCGGCTGAAGGCGACCGTCTTTCCTGCCAGGTCACGGTCAAGCAGAACATGTCGATTCAAATTCCCGAAGAAGTTTTTGGCGTCAAGAAGTGGGAATGCACGGTTCGGTCAAACTCCAATGTTGCGACTTTTATCAAGGAACTGGTTCTTGTCTTACCTGAAGGTGAGCATGTAAATTTTCGAGCCGGGGGATATATTCAAATTGAATGTCCTGCCTACGAGACCAAATTCGCTGATATTGATGTCGAGCCAGAATATCGAGAAGAGTGGGATGGTGCCGACCTTTGGCGTTATGAGTCTCATGTAACCGAATCGGTGATGCGTGCCTACTCTATGGCAAACTATCCAGAAGAACAAGGCCTCATCATGCTCAATGTCCGTATTGCCACCCCGCCCTTTGGGGCCCAGGACTCTATTCCTCCAGGGAAAATGTCGTCCTACATCTTTAATCTCAAGCCTGGCGATAAGGTAATGATTTCTGGACCATTTGGGGAGTTCTTTGCCAAAGAAACGGATAATGAAATGGTCTTTATTGGTGGAGGAGCGGGGATGGCCCCGATGCGGTCCCACATCTTCGATCAATTACGACGACTGCATTCTAAGCGTAAAATTTCATTTTGGTATGGAGCGCGAAGCAAGCGAGAAATCTTCTATCAGGAAGACTTTGATCAGCTACAGGAAGAAAACGACAACTTTCAATGGCATGTGGCCCTGTCTGACCCGAAAGAGGTCGATCGCTGGACCGGGTACACGGGATTTATTCATCAAGTGTTATACGAGCAGTATCTTAAACGGCATTCGGCTCCGGAAGATTGTGAATATTACATGTGTGGTCCTCCGGTCATGAATGCCGCGGTCATCAAAATGCTCGAGGATTTGGGTGTTGAACGATCTCAGATATTTCTGGATGATTTTGGAGGCTAGTGTAGTGAATCTTAAATATCGTAACAAATAGGATGGGATGTTTTGCTCACGACCCTTTCGCATGCCATAGGCTCGTTACTTAGCCAATTTCACGAACTTTTGAAACACTACACTACATGAAACAACATCTTCTCATAACTCAGGACCGTATCCTCACATGTTTTCTTTTGGCTAGTGGAGTCTTATTCAGTTTGGTGTCGTGTAGTTCCTCTGTACGAGATCAAGCTCCTCTTCAATTTTCCGGACCAACAATGGGGACGACCTATCAGGTCACCATTGTTCATCCTTCATCTCAGACTTCACTGAGCACGATTCAAGCAAAGACTGAGCAGATTCTTGCTCGAATTAATTCGAGCATGTCGACCTACCAGGTCGATTCTGAACTCTCGCAGTTCAACCGAAATCAGACGACTCAGTGGGTATCCGTTTCTCCAGATTTGCACAGAGTGGTGAAGGAAGCCTTGCGGGTTGGGACGTTATCTGACGGTGCCTTTGACGTTTCTGTCGGTCCGATTGTGGATCTTTGGGGATTCGGCCCAACTCCTCGTCACAATACGATTCCTTCTGAAGAGACAATCCATTCACGATTACAGATCATTGGCTATGATCACCTTCACGTTCAGGATGATCCTCCCGCTATCCGAAAAGAGATCCCGGCACTTTCCGTGGATCTCTCGGCGATTGCAAAAGGGTATGCTGTTGATCAAGTGGCTGAATATTTAGCGTCGCTTGATCTGACGAATTACCTGGTTGAAATAGGCGGCGAGCTTCGAGCGCACGGACGGAATGCTCACGGTGTTCCTTGGAATGTGGCCATTGAACAACCTATGTCGACGAAAAGAACTATTCATCGGCTGGTTCGATTAGATAATCACAGTGTGGCGACATCTGGAGACTACCGGAATTTTTTCGAACGAGACGGCACACGATTTTCACATACGATAAATCCGACAACTGGCAAACCGGTAACGCACAACCTATCTTCCGTGACCGTCATTGCCGAATCGTCAATGAACGCCGATGCTTTGGCCACGGCGCTTCTCGTGCTTGGTCCGGAGGAAGGCTTTGAACTTGCCGAGCAAGAGCAGGTCGCTTCATTGTTTTTGATTATGGACGACGAAGGGTTTCGTGAAAAAGCCACGACAACATTTACTCAATATTCGGAATCATAATCGAGGTCAATATGATGATATTTACAATTGTATTTGTGTTGATGGTCCTCACGGTTCTTGCCATGGCCGTCGGTGTGCTTACGGGGCGAAACAGTTTAGAGGGAAGTTGCGGTGGTCTCAAGACAATCCAGGGAATTGATTGTATGGTCTGCCCAACCCCTTGTGAAACACAGCAACAACAAGAAGGCCCCTGTCCCCATACCAACAGCCATTTGGTTTCAGTGAGTTCTCGTGGAGTTTCTGATCACATTATACCGTTTCCAAAGAAAACGATTCTTTCATAAGAATCTCGTGGTCATAGGAGGAAGCGTATGCAATTACATTCGGTCCTCGTCAAAGACTTTATGAAGGCCAATCCGGTGACCTTTACCCCAGATATGGATATTCACAAAGCCATGAAAGTTCTGGTTGAACAGTGGATTTCTGGAGCAGCGGTCATCGATTTGCGGGGAAACCTTGTGGGGTTGCTTTCGGAAACAGACTGTTTACGAGTCGGCCTCAATGCTGCTTACCATGATGAATGGGGGGGGACCGTTGGCGATTATATGACACGAGAGGTCAAAACCATCGAGGCCGATTCCAGTATCGTCGAAATTGCGGAGTTATTCACAAAAACACCCTATCGGAGATATCCCGTCTTACAAGAGAATCGGTTGGTGGGCCAGCTCAGTCGGCGTGATGTGATGAAGGGATTCGTTAAACTTCATCAGCAGGGTGTGTGGTAAGGGAACTTGATAGGATAAACGGTTTCCAGTTAGGGCTCGTTTTCGTCTTATTCCTCTTGTGTCTTTGCGCTGCGCTCCGGTCACCCCATGAAAGGGGGATACCCTGATTACCAAAGCCTTTTATTGGCGAAGGCCCTTCCTGATCCACTTTTGAGATATTGCTCAAACGCAATGGCTTTTGCGGTATCTGAAAAGGTGATAGAGGTTATGAGTTCCCAAGGTTTGAACTTTGATGTGTGGATAGAGCCTCCGCTGTTATGAACAGCCAGTCTTTTTTCTAAGTCAGAAGTGATGCCGATATAGGTTTGTTGAGGGTGCGATGTGCTTTTGATGAGGTAGACATATTTCATGAGGGAGAAGAGTCCTCCTTCGTCAGAACTTCCTGTGTGCAATGACACCTAATTCTTGGTTACCAGTCATCATAGCTATCGTTTGTGTGTCGCAAGACTTCGGCGGACAGCCTTCACTTCCTGTCCTCATGTTGGTAGGCTTAATGACGTCTTTGCTATTCCCAAAGCTGGCATGCCAGCCGAAGCCTTGGCGAAGGCTGGCGGAGAGGGTGGGATTCGAACCCACGGTCCCTTTCGGGACAACGGTTTTCGAGACCGTCCTGATCGACCGGACTCCAGCACCTCTCCGTCTATGAAGGGATAGTTATTCGTCGTATGTCGTTGAAGGGTTGTTGGGCAAGGGACGTATCTTTTATAGCCGTTTCAAATAACTTCCGCATGTTTGAAGCAAGTAATCGCGCGGGGTTAGTTGATGTGCCTTAGCTGGAACTTATTTGGATTCGCTATAAATATCACATTCACATGCTGACGTTCAACGGTCGAGATACTACCCTATCTCCAGGGGTTCGCGCAAAGTCTGAGTGATTAATGGTAGGACACGACGGAAGGGCAACCACGCGATATGCTTTTGGTGATCGTATGTTTGACGCTGATCGTGACTGATTTTTGGCAGGTATGAGGACCATCAGTATTGATATTCAGGTCTATCCACGTATAGATCTTTTCGCCGGTGTCGAAGGTGTTAATGCTGTCGGGTTTGCCCCACTGTTTAATGAGTTCGATCTCAGATTTGCCAACCCATGATTGAAGTGCCGAATTCGTGCCGAAACAGCCAGTGAGTCCCATCCCGCCAATGACAAGCCAAATAATAGCTAAAAATGGGTTTATCTCACTGATGCACCGCCATTCCAAAAATCTGGTTCTCCAGCTTTTATGAGTCTGTGTTTGTTGCATGATGATCCCGCAATTGTTGGAAAAATGATTGGAGTATGGCCTTGCACTCGTTAGCCAATATTCCGCCTTGTACATCAACAAGATGATTGAAGTGTGGTTCTTTAAGAAAATCAGCGATTGATCCATGGGCTCGGCTCTTGGGGTCTGATGTGCCAAAGACGACTCTACCCACTCTGGCTTGGACTAACGCGCCTGCGCACATGGCACAGGGTTCTAACGTGACGTAGAGGGTGGTGTCATTGAGCCGCCAAGTTCCCAAATGTGAGGCAGCCGCACGAATCGCGGCCATTTCTGCATGGGCTGTTGGGTCTTGATCGAGTTCTCTAGTGTTATACCCATGGCTAATGACTTGTTCGTCCTTGACCATAATGGCTCCCACGGGCACATCCCCTCGTTCAAAGGCCTGATTCGCTTGTTCTAGAGCTATCCGCATATAGTGCTCATCGTGATACGTGGTGTCAGCGTTATTCATAGGATGTGTGGTTGAGAGTACTCTCAGAAGTCATTCGACCGCCTCATCGTCGATGAGGGAAGCATCCTATACGCTTCCCCATCTTTTCGGATGGTGACGTCAAATAATGAAGGGTATTTTGGATATAATGGAGGAAAAAATGCTATCATGGGCATTCTCGTCTTGTATAGAACCTCATTCAACGAGTCTTTGTGAAATCTACGATATCCTCTTTGCGAACCGGTCCAGTTTCGGTTGAATACCTCCAAGCTCAGTGGGCTCGTGTGGCACATCGATATTTTAACGGAAAATTACCTCCTATCATTATCGAGTGGAGTACTCGATTGACTGCCTCGACGGGGATGTTTATCAGTCAAGTTGGGCCACGAAGTCAATGTGTGAGCAAAGAAGAACGGCATGGCGCAGCTCGTCGAATTCGTCTCTCGGCTCCACTCCTACGTGATCAGCCTGAATCTGAAATCGTCCGAACCTTGGCCCATGAAATGATACATCAGTGGCAATACGATATTAAAAAGCGATACCCAAATCATGGGCAGGATTTTTATGAGGTGATGGCACGGATGAATCAGGATGGATTGGGTATTACGGTTCGCCATACGCTTGACCACGAAGTGGAAAAACTTAGTAAATATTTGTGGCGATGTTGTACCTGTGGCACGTCGTATCGTCGGCAACGGCGAACAATTTCTTCTCGTCGTCATCGCTGTGGACAATGTTACGGACGATTAGAGGAGGTCTTGCTGAACGTATCGGTGGCAGAGCCAAAACGTTCATCGGATTCTGTTTGTTTTTTCACCCCATCTTCCCGCCAGCAGACACCACAAAACTTAGAGTATGTGAAACCTCAACAGCTGGTCTTTGATTTTTAATCATTACCCGCGATTACAGGCTGTTGGTTTTTGTTGTGTTCTTTCCTATCCCGTGCGTCATGCAATGAATGGACAACTCATATTCTGTATTCCTCCTATGCTTCAATTCGATTTCGTGAGAGACAGGACACCTTGTCTTAAATAGGTTTTTTCTAACTCGTGAGTGCATCACGAAGTTGGCGAAGTAGCTGAAGATCGTCTTCGTATTGAGGCAAGGAATATTGTTGATCAATCTGAACCACTTGTTCGATGCATCGAAGGGCCGATGTGGTGTCGTTTCGTGCTTGGTAGATATTTACGAGGAGGCGAAGGGCACCAGCTTCACCAGGTTTATTGGCGAGTTTGATGAAGTGTTCTGAGGCATTATTCAGGCAGGCTTCAGCTTTTTTGAAGTGACCAACTGAGATAAAGGTTTTCCCAAGTTGCCCGTAGGTCGTGGCAAGTCCATCCTCATTTCCCACTTTTCGATGATAGTCCAGGGCTAATTGAAAGTGATTGATGGCTTGTTCTGACTGATGTAATTGCAGTTCTTGGAGTGCCAGATTGGTATATAGAATTCCCAAGGCTTGCTCATTGCTGAGAGGAATAAGAAGGTCGATGGCTTCGAGATAATAGGCGAGCGCTTGTTCTGGTCGGCCGGCATCAGCTTGTAAATTGCCAAGATTGGCGAGAGTCGTGCCAATGGCATTTCCGGCTTGTTGAGAACGTTGTATTGTGAGCACCTCTTGGTAGTGACGTTCTGCGGTCTCAAGGTCGTCGAGTAACGCATAGATGTTGCCGAGATTTCCCAGAGCATGTGATATTTCTTCTGGTGATCCGCTTTGCCGTGCTTCCTGGACGGCCTGCTGATAACACTCCCGGGCTTTGGGCAGATTGCCGCGATGTAAGTATATTTCTCCTAGGCGAGCTGCGTTGTCGGACATTCTGGGTCTCCTTATCGACTACCGTTTCTAGACGTGTTCTGAGATATGTCGAAGCTAGATGTCGTGTCCTCCCGCTGGAGGTCGGGCAAACATAATCCTCTATACCAAAAAGACTAAGCCTTTGACCTATGATACCCCTTCAAACACTCGTGGGTATATGAATAAGTCTGGCCGGTGATGCGAGAAAGAGGCTTGTCAGTTTCGCTAGAAGAGCAGAATTGTTGTGTTATGTTGGGAGAACACGTGAGTGAGGGTCGTGCGACGTGCTATAAGATGAACTGTTAACGACGAAATGAATCTTTTCCCTTCACCACTTCCTGAAGGAGCTTGTCGGCCAGCTTGGCCGCTTGCCGGTGGCGCCACCATCGGTGAGTGAGGAAATAAATGACGGACACGATAAATGCCACAATAAGGATTTCAGAGAGGTCCATCACGGGGCGATATCCTAAAATATGGTGGTGCTGAAGGCCGTGGTTGCTTGAGGTATTTCTTTCACTTGGTCTTGAGCAATCAGTACGTCATCTTTGTCGTAACGGTATTCTAGAGCACGGTCGTTCTGAATTCCATAGTCGATTGATTATTTTCGTTGGTTTTCCCCAATCCATATTGAACCTTTGCATGAGAAGTATTCTAGTCTAAACCATGGAAATTATTATACTTTGCATTGCGTTGGTGGTCATTCTTTTAGGGGCGGAGGTCTTTACCAATGCGTTAGAGCATTTGGGTGAGCGGCTGGGAATTTCTGAAGGAGTGACTGGGTCAATTTTTGCGGCAGTGGGGACCGCGTTGCCTGAAACCATGGTGCCGATTTTTGCCATCTTGTCGAGTTCGGGCTCGTTGGAAGTGCGACACGAAGTCGGGGTCGGGGCTATTTTAGGGGCTCCACTCATGCTTTCGACGTTGGCTTTTGTTCTTATGGCTGGGTTTGCTGCGAAGAAGCGGGGTTGGCAGGGGACATTGCAGCCTGAATTGTCTGGGCTCACGCGGGACTTAACATGGTTTAACTATGTCTTTGCACTGGGAGTGATCGCGGCTCTGGTGCCGCAAGATTGGACCATGGTAAGAGGCAGTATCAGTTTGATGCTAGTCATGTCATATGGATTGTATTTGTTAGTCACCATTCGTGCATCGGCGAATCTTGTTGACGACGGGCATGGAACGGAGGCCGATCATCCTCTCTACGTGACGAAAATCGGGTTGCCGAATCACATGTTGGTTATTCTTTTTCAATTGGGTTTTGGCTTTATTCTGATTATGTTAGGGGCAAAGGGATTTGTGTATGGAGTGGAACATCTGGCTCCACTGTTGGGAATATCGGCTTTAGCCCTTTCATTATTGGTCATCCCCCTTGCGACAGAATTGCCGGAAAAAGTAAATAGTGTCCTGTGGATCAGGCGAGGCCGCGATACCCTGGCATTTGGGAACATTACCGGTGCCATGGTCTTTCAAGGAAGTCTCTTGCCGGCATTAGGCATTTTCCTCACCCCTTGGAGCCCTAAACCGGAGACTATTATTGGTATGGCAATCACCATGCTTGCTGCTACGTACCTGTCCATGGTCGTCAGGTCTGGTACAGTCAAACCCTATCACTTGCTCTTCAATGGATTGTGCTATCTGATTTTTCTCGTTTCGGTCTTACGCGTAGCGTAGCTTTGTTATGTCGAAGCCCCTCGTATTGGTGACCCGGCAAATCCCGGATGCAGGACTTGATCTCTTGAGAGGCCAATGTCATGTTGCCCTATGGGAGGAGGATTCCGTTGTTCCCCGCGACTGGGTGCTTGAGCATATTCGAGAGGCATCGGGGGTGCTCTGTCTTCTGACCGATACCATTGATCGAGGAGTTCTTGATGCGGCACCATCTCTGAAAGTCGTGAGTACCATGGCTGTGGGTTTTGACAATATTGCTGTCAATGAATGCTCTAAACGTGGAATTCCTGTTGGACACACCCCAGGCGTCCTGACAGAAACCACGGCTGATTTTTCGTTTGCCCTTCTCATGGCAGCCGCTCGCCGAATCGTGGATGGTGCGAGGTACGTCAAAGAAGGCCATTGGAAGACGTGGAGTCCCACATTATTCCTTGGTCAGGACATGTCTGGCGCGACATTGGGTATTGTGGGCTTTGGCCGTATTGGGCAGGCGGTCGCCAGGCGAGCCAAAGGTTTTGGAATGCGAGTGTTGGCCTGTCGTTCGACGACTCAAGCGCCAACTCAGGGTGAAGCACATGATGATGTGGAGTTTGTCGATTTTCCGACGGTCTTGACTGAGTCGGACTTTGTGAGTCTTCATGTTCCATTGACTCAAGAGACTCATCATTTAATTGGAAAATCTGAACTTGCACGGATGAAAAACAGTGCGATTCTTGTGAATACATCACGAGGAAGTGTCATTGATTCACAGGCTCTGGCCTTGGCTCTTGCGGTAGGTGACATTACCTATGCGGCGTTAGACGTGACTGACCCTGAACCAGTTCCTTTGGAGCACCCACTGTTTCATGAGCCTCATTGTTTGATTGTTCCGCACATCGCCAGTGCTTCGTTTGCGACGCGGGGGAAAATGTCTGTCATGGCTGCGGAAAATCTTCTCGCGGGGCTGCATGGAAAACGATTGCCGTTTGTTGTGAATCCTGAAGTCTATGCCTGAGGCCGTGTCATTAATGTACGCGGTTGCTCGTGCACACGGTTCCGTATATAGGTAGAATGAGACAATGACGTGTCAATTCCATGAATTGAGAAGATGAGGAATGAAAACACAACGCTTCAACTCTGAACGACAAGGATATGATTATGGTTAAAGTGACTCAATCAGCGATCACCAAGCTCAAAGACTTAGTTGTCGAGCATCCTGAAGATCCTATCGTCCGCATTAAAGTTCAGGATCAAGATGAACAGAAAATCACGTTCAGCATTACATTGGAAGACAAGGTCCAGCCTGACGATGAGGTGCAAGAAATTGATCAACTCATGATTGCTGTCGAAGCGAACAGTGCCCCACGCATGAAGGGGGTCGTCCTCGACTATCAAGAAGGTCAAGGCTTTTCGTTTGAACACCCAGAAACACCTGGCCATCACGATGATTTTCCTTTGAATATCATTAATCTCAATTAACGCGATCGGGTCATTTTATGAACATAATTAATTCTGCCTACCTCTTTTCCTTATGAGTGCGCAACACCATACCTTCTTTGCTTCTTGTCCAACAGGTTTGGAATCTGCCTTAGTTGACGAGTTGGAACATTTAGGAGCATCGGCCATTGAGGTTACGCAGGGAGGCGTTGAATTTCAGGGGTCGTTTACGTTTGGCTATCACATCAATCTAGAAAGCCGAATTGCGAGCCGTGTGTTGTTGCAACTTGCGAAACGAGAATACGTCAATGAACAAGACATTTATCACATCGTGCTTCATCTACCCTGGTGGGAATGGTTCACTGTTCAGCAGACGATAAAAGTGAAAGTGCAAGCCAAGCGCTGTCCTCTTCCCAGTCTCGATTTTGTGACCTTACGAATCAAAGATGCGGTGTGCGATGCCTTTATGAAGAGGAAAAAGGCTCGTCCTCATGTCGATACTCGTACTCCTGATATACAAATTGTTGGGTTTCTAGACGAACGTACGGTGACCGTCTATTTGGATACTTCTGGAGAGCCACTCTTTAAGCGCGGGTGGTCTCAGATCAGGACTGAAGCGCCGATTCGAGAAAACCTTGCTGCCGGACTTCTTGCGTTGGCAGGTTGGACTGAGGCGCAGGTGTTGTTAGATCCCATGTGTGGCGGTGGCACAATTCTTATTGAAGCAGCACAAATGGCGAAGCGAGTTGCTCCAGGACTTGGGCGACGTTTTGCGTTCCAGAAATTTCGCGGGTTTGATGCAAAACTTTGGGAGAAAATCTGTTTTGCGAGTGTGGCGAAGCAACATGCCGCGCCCTCGGTCTCTCTGTTTGGATCGGATCGAAATGCGAAAGTCTTACAAATTGCTGAAAAGAACTGTCAAACAATGGGCCTATCGGAGTTGGTCACCTTACGACAATCTGATGTCCTGATGCTTGATGCTCCACGAGGTGAAGGTATCTTACTCACCAATCCTCCGTATGGGGTGCGACTTGGTGAATATGCTGAGTTGGCCACGTTTTATCCGAAATTTGGGGATGTGCTCAAGAAAAAGTTTTTCGGATGGCGTGCATATATTTTCACCGCTGACCGACGAGTTCCGAAAATGATTCGTTTGTTGCCAACACGAAAAGTGCCGTTATTCAACGGTGATCTTGAGTGCCGGTTGTATGAATTTAAACTGGTTCAGGGAGGCCATCGAAAAAGTCGTCGAGTCGGGGGCTCGATCAACCGGATTGAAGAGTCAGTGAACTAAGAATCCTGTTTCCCAGGAATGCTGGTAATGGTGAGCCAGACGTCTTCGACGCAACGAAGGATATAGATCCATTCATTACAATTGGTGGGTTTCTTAAAGACATAACGAGGAAGCGAAGGTTTATGAACTTTGGCGAGTATTCGTGGATTCGTAGCATGTGTTAACACCGCAATTGGAATGCTTCTGATTTGTGGGTCTTGATAAATTTCTTCCAGCACCTCAAATCCGCTCATGCCAGGCAACTTCAGTCTGAGGAAAATGAGGTCAGGGCGAGGAGCGTCGAGAAATGGATGTTCTTGGCGAAGGTAGGCGAGGGCGTGTTCGCCATCTTCCACTTCCTGAATTTCGACACTCACAATTTGAGCAACGCTTAAGGCTTCCTGTAAGGAATGGATCTCATCGTGATCGCTTTCAATGAATAAGACTTTTATCGTGTGACTCGTCATCGCGAGCTAAGCCTGTTGTTAGGTATTTCAAATGAGGCGCGACCCTAACCAATGAGTGTCTATAGATACAATTTCGGTATCACCAACTCTTGTGACGAAAGTCTGCTGGTTGTTATTGGGGTTCGCTATAGTATCGGCTCAAAATGAATATCCGTTGAGATGCCAACCAGGAGTTGTAAAAGTGTCGAAAGTTCCGGGAACGTACAGGAACACGAGCATTGATCGATGAAGAAGCATGAACGATTGCAGTGGTGTGTGTTCATGGAATTCAGAAAGATTTCTCAGGAATTCATGTCACGTTGATGAAGGGTCTTTCAACTTGATCATTGTGACGATGGGAATATCTGGGATAAGAAATGTATGGTTCGATTCCCGTTCATTGCTATTCGATATTGTGTTGTGATGCCGGATCCTGTGATGAGTCAAGAAAAAGATTGGTAGGTTCTTGTGGTGACGCCTCCTCCTTCCCTTCTCTTAGTGATCCCTCCGTTGACACAACTGAATACGCCGTATCCTTCAACCGCTTACCTGACAGGATTTCTTCGATCTCACGGCTATCGAGTTCAGCAGGCAGACGTCGGGATCGAAATGGTCTTGCAACTCTTTTCGCGTGCCGGTCTTCAGAGAGTCTTTGCCCAACTTCGGCTTGATAAGCAAGAGCTTCCAGGTGAAGCGCTTCAAATGTTGAGTTTCGAGCAGGCATATATCGATACCATTGACTCGGTGATTAGTTTTTTACAGGGACATGACGCCAGTCTTGCCCCGCGTATCTGTCAAGGTGAGTTTCTTCCTCAGGGCCCACGTTTTGTCTCGTCTGCAATGCAGAGTGATGATGAGGGACAACACAGACCAAACAATCAAACCGATCATGCGAAGCATTTAGCCACGTTGTACTTGGAAGACCTGGCAGATCTGGTTCAGGCGACCGTGAGTCCACATTTTGCCTTGAGCCGTTATGCTGAATCAGTTGTGAGAAATGCCACGTCATTTGAAGGCATTCGTCTGGCAGTGGATGAGGCACCAAGTTTGACAGATGAACTGATGTTGGAGAGGTTTTGGGGACATATAGACAGAGTCTCACCATCGATTGTGGGATTTACGATACCGTTTCCAGGAAATGTGTATGGAGCATTTCGAATGGCTCGTGATCTGAAAACCAAGAGACCCGACATCAAAGTTATGCTTGGTGGTGGGTATACCAATACAGAATTGCGGCAGTTGAACGATCCAAGAGTCTTTGATCTGATTGACTATATGACGTTGGATGACGGCGAACGGCCTCTTCTCTGTCTTTTGAAATATCTGGCTGACGCGGAGCAGAAATCGCCGTTATGCCGAACGTTGGTTCGATCAGAGGGAAAGGTCAAGTGGTGTAACGACTCCAAGGAGGGCGATATTCCACAAGCAGGCGTTGGCACGCCGACATACGACGGCTTACCCTTAGATCGATATTTGACGGTGTTGGATACATTGAACCCGATGCATCGCTTGTGGTCTGACGGTCATTGGAACAAACTCACGGTGGCCCATGGTTGTTATTGGAAGCAATGTACCTTTTGTGATGTCGGGCTTGACTATATCGGTCGATATGAGGCCTCGCCGACCGAGATGTTAGTGAATCGAATAGAAGCGCTGATTGCAGAAACCGGCCGACGAGGGTTTCACTTTGTGGACGAAGCTGCTCCCCCCGCAGGACTGAAAGCTATGGCCTTGTCGTTGTTGGAACGAGGGGTCGTGATTTCATGGTGGGGAAATATTCGTTTTGAAAAGGCCTTTACGCCGGACCTCTGCAGGTTATTGGTGGCATCCGGATGTATTGCCGTGAGCGCTGGCTTAGAGGCAGCCTCGGATCGACTCTTAGAGTTAGTTAAAAAAGGCATCACGGTCGATCAGACCGCTGAAGTGGTTGCCGCGTTTCAGCAGGCAGGAATTCTGGTTCATGCGTATTTGATGTATGGGTTGCCCAGTGAGACGATACGGGAAACGGTGGAAAGCTTAGAACGTGTGCGTCAATTATTTGCACACAACTTGATTCAATCAGCTTTCTGGCATCGATTTACGGCCACAGCACATAGTCCGATCGGGCTTCAGCCAGCTCACTACGGAATACGTCTTATCAAAACAACTTTTAGTGGATTTGCAGAGAATGATCTCAAGCATGACGATCCTGTTGGTGAGGTGCCCGAGTGGCTCGGTCATGGGCTTCATGATGCTTTGCGTCATTTTAAGGAAGGTGAAGGGATGGACCAGGATGTTCGGACTTGGTTCTCTGAACATGTCCCACGGCCAGGTGTTCGACGAGATTGGGTGAAGCGATTGCTCGCATCCGGTCCTCCCCAAGATCCGTCTCTCTTGGAGAGAAAGTTTGTCTGGATTGGAGGAACACCGGTGAACGAATCTAATGGGGCCAAGCGGTGCCGGGTTATTTTTCCCAGTCGATCTGCTGATGGCCAAGTGACATTGTCACGTGAGCATGCTGACTGGCTGATGAATCTCATTCAATCTGCCACTCCCGGTAGCGAAAAGGTTCAACAAGGCTATCCTTCGTACAAAGATGTCCGTTCAACCTTTCCGTTTGGTGAAGCCGAAGGGTTTGACGCATTTTCGCAAACACGAGGGTTTCTCATGGCTCGAAATATAGGATTGTTACAGGTATAGCGAGGTAACGTAGTTCTTTTTGTGAAGATGAAAGGAAAAACGATATGACGATGCAGCAGTATCCACGGAGTCCCAAAATTCAGGTCGGCGGACTTTGTCACCTTGGCAGATTATTCGACAAAATTCGTATGCGCAACGAGGGATTGATCCAGGACTATCATTACCTGACGACCGGATTTGATAAGTATCTTCTTGAGACCTTACAGATCAACGGCGAAGAATTAGAAACACGAGTTCTGGAAGAAGGTACGGACGATAAACTCTTGGAATGGATTAAGGGGAATGGAAAGGTGCTGACCGATGAGGAACGCGAGCAATGGAATACGATGGTCCTGACTGGCAGCCCTCAAAACGAACAAGCCCAGCAACGATTTAATGGGCTAGTTGAGACCTTGGCGAAAAGTCGAGGTGTCGCGATAGACCAATTACCTAAATTATCAACCTGGGTTGATGTGATCGAGTGTGATGAGGGGAGATTGTAGTGGTATGACTCTGGGATGGTTTTCAATTCATGAAAGCTGTGTGACTTCAGAATTCCACGAATCCAGGGCAAGGGAAAGATCAATTAATCCTTCTGCCCAGTTTTTTTAATAATGTGATACCCGAATTGAGTTTTCACCACATTGCTCAGACTGCCATGCCCCATTTTTTTGACCGCATCTTCAAAGGCTTTCACCATTTTTCCCGGACCAAACCACCCAAGGTCACCGCTTTTGGATTTGCTGGGACAGGTCGAAAATTCTTTCGCCAAGTCTCCAAACTTCCCACCGCTTTTCAGACGTTTTCTCAGATCGTCGGCTAACCCTTTTTCTTTCACTAATATATGACTGGCTCTCCACTCCATACGTGCTCCTTTTAAATCGTAACCTAAATCTGCCTGCAAATATCCGCTTCCAACATATAGTATATGATTCTCTGTATAAAAGTCGTTATCTCAAACTTAAGAAACCAAAAAGACAGATGTTGTATGGCCTTTTGGAGATGAGAAAAAAGTATCAAAGAAGCTGGGGGCTGTCAATTATGACCAGCAACAGTTTTCTGCCCCGCCATCAACCATAATTGCCATCTCCTCACACCCGAGGAAGGTTTTTCGCACATCGCAAATTGGGCACCTCTGCAATTGCTCTAGTCCTACTCGTTCCTCAAAATGCATTTTTGAACTACAGTTTGAACAAATCCTCTTGAAGCATAAGCCCTCGCTCTTTCCTCATCATAGGCTATCCAAGTCTCAAATAGGTCAAGTCTGTTATTTAGTGTTCTTGGTGAATTGGTGATCCTCGGCAAGGCGTTTTACTTCTGCGAATCGCCTGTTCTTACTAGGAGGGTGGAATATGTTTAGGCCCTAGCCAAGCGAATGTCAGAAAAGAAATACTTTACCACCTTGAATCAAAGGTATTATTTAATAGAAACAGACTTTACTACTTTTATAATTGGCTAGCCGAAATCATCACAACTTGAACCGTCTCCGGATAGCAAGAATTGCAAGAGTGATGAAACTTAAACTCGCGATGGATTGAAAAGTGGCGGCGATTTGCAGGATCAGAATAAGTTGGAAATTAGCTTCAAAGGGTATTTTGAGGGTCATTCCTCCGTTCGGAACCCACACACTAAAGGGCCGTACGAGTTGTTCTATGGTAAACTGAAGACATTCCATTGGGTGACTCACTGCATCAGTCGAGAAGTATAATAGAGTAACATAGAGCAACCAGAAAACAGCGGTCGTGACAGTGAGCCATACAAATGGTTTTAGAAAATTCTCCCCGTAATCTGCCGTCCATTTATACATCCACGACATCAATTTTTGAGAGCGTGGCGTGGCTGGAAGAGCACGTAAACTTTCCTGCTCTAATGCATAAAACCTCGCCTCCTCATGGCGCGCTCCAAACTGTCCCGTCGCCAATTTGAGCGTTCGATAGGCTTGCGCTGCATGGTCGCTCGTGACATCATGAAAGTTCTCACGTGGAGGGAATGTTGTTCCTTGATGCAATCTGCACCCGTGAAAAACTGGTGCTTTCGCAAAAGTGCAGCCCTTGAACGATGCACATTTGCAGAATTGACGGTTTTCAAAAGAGACCTCACCACCAAAAAAAGCATTAGTAAAAAACACATCAAAAAATAAGTTCGCCCTCGCTTCTTGTACTGTCACACTCTGACCATATGCCTGAAAATCAGCGTTTCCCTGAAATGTTGCCTTCTGAAACATGACGGTTCCCCTGAATACCGCCCTATGAAAAATGGCGTTTCCCTTAACAGTCGCCCCTTGAAAATCAACGTTTTCGAGCGTTGCTTCCTGGAAATCGACGTTCCCACCAAACGTCGCACCCCGAAAAGAAGTTTTTTTGGTAAACGACGTCTCCCGAAAATCGGAATCTCCATTAAGCGTCGCATCATGAAACACGGCATACCCAAACCTTGCTTTGTGAAATACGGGGTGTGTAAATGTTGTTTCTCTAAACAGAGCTGTTCCGCAGAAGATCGTCATTCGAAAATCGGTGATTTCACAGAATGTCACCTCACTGAAATCAGCAAGTTCACTGAACGTTGCTTCCCGAAATTCAGTATTTTTACTGAACCTTGTCCCTTTAAAGTCGGCGTATTTGAACGCCGCTCCCCGAAAGGCGCCGCCTAGAGTGAATGTTGCATTCTGAAACTCGACGGATAGAGCGAATATCGTTTTCTCAAATCCACAGCCTTTTCTGAACGTTGTCTCTGAAAAAAAAGTGCTTGAGTTGAACTTTGCTTTCCTGAAGTCGGCGATTCCGTTGAAAACCGTTCGATGAAACACAATGGTTTCGTTAAACGTTACCTTCCTGAAATCGGCATCGTTGTTGAATGTGGCCCTCTGAAAGTCGGCAAGTTCGCTGAACATCGAGTCTTGAAAATCAGCAGTTCCGTTGAATGTAGCTTCCTGAAACTCAGCAATTCCGTCGAACGTCACTCTGTAAAACACGGCGGTATCGTTGAACGTTGCTTTTCGAAATTTGGCGTACCCAAACGATGTTCGATAGAACAATACTGCGGGAAATGTGGCTTTCTCAAACATTGCTTCGTGGAAAAAGACTACGCCTGTCATATCGAGGATAGACTTCTGTTGCAAGGCATCCTTGAGCTTTTGCTCTATTTTGTTCTGAAAATTCTGATTTTCACAAGATTTCCACATTGCCTTTGCTGTTGGTTTTCTCTCCTTGTCCGTTAACGGACAGTGATAGAGACACCACGTTTGCTCATCAACGATTATTAGATCATCATCCGGCACATCAAACTGACAGCTTGGATCAAGATGGTTGTATGGAGTGGGGCGTTTTGCATGAAAGACGCATGGCATGGGCAATGATAACGGATTTGTGCGTATGGTGCGAGAAGGGAGTTTGAAGATTATACTATCATACTCTGCACACTGAATAGTCTGAGGGTATTCTTTGTATTCAAAAAACTGATAAGAGGTTGCGGTGCCTCACTCTGTTCATTTGTGGAATCAATGCCATGGATTCATATTCCCTTTTCTATTATTTCCTCTTTGTATGTGATTGCAATAAACAGCTGAGTTAAACCAAGATGTTCGCCAATCCGAGTCCACTTATGAGCACCAGGACTCCGCCGATGACCTGCTTGAACAACTGATCATTTTCCAGAATCGCATCATGAAATTTGAGGCCTGTGAGGTGTCCAATTGCGGCTATGGGAAGAAGAGCCATGGCTGCAAGCAGATGCAGCTCCACTCCTAGCATCGCGAAGGTACTCATTTTGATGGTGACAATGGTAAACCAGAGGACGAACAACGTATTCCGTAGTTGATCGGCCGACACATTTTTCATGAACACGGCGACCATCAGCGGCGCACCGGTCAGTGACGTTCCCGCGACATACCCACCGAAGGCAAGCAATAGTGTATCGCTCCAGTTTTTTTTGCTGGTTATGGAAAGGTTGAGAAGCCACATCAGTCCGTATCCGAGTGCGACGGAATAGATGAAGATGAGGAGCCATTCATTGGGTAGGGTGATCAGACCAAAGACGCCAATCAATGTGGTGGGAATGATTAAAAGGCAAGCGTGCCGCAAATACTTCCAATCGACATGGTGAAGCCTGGTTCGTAAGGTGAGGGCAGAAAAAATGAGGAGATGGGTTCCAATAATCGGGAGCCAGAAGAGAGGTTGATCATACAGAAACAGCATGAGTGGCAAGCCAAGTGCGGCTCCGCCAAACCCCAGTCCGCTGCGAACAAACCCTGTCCAGATAAACAGGAGTCCCACAAGGAGTAGCTGGGTAGCGTTGAAGTCAGAGAGGATACTCGTCATTGGTCGGACCTGATCATTCTGGTTTCCTGAGGGCACAAGCGGGAATACGGGTTAGACATTGAACTGACCTGGCCTAATGGCGTCATGGTTGTCAACGCGAAGGAAGGAAGTGTTGATTCTGCGTTGTTCCGCTTAGGAAGATGATGGGAGATTATGGGATTCTTAGGGATTCGAGTAGTTTTTGAACGGTTTCTGTTTTGTCTGGACGAGTCGCAATCACTCCCTGTGTCGTGGTATTGGATTGATTCAATGGGATGGGTTGCCAATATCGGTCTTTGGCTGTACCTCCTGCCTCCTGAACCAAGAGAATTCCGGCCGCAATGTCCCATTCATTTTGACTGCCAGGGTTGAGCGTGATGTCGACGCGGCCAACGGCTTGAAGTGCAAGTGCATAGGCAATCGAGCCAAATCCGGTATACTCGACATTAGGTTCGATTAATTCGAGTTCTGCTTGAGTCTGTGCTGAAATATTCGCCAAGCATATGAGTCGCTCATCGTGCGTGGCATTGACGTGAATTGGCATGTCGTTGAGATAGGCCCCAGCATTTTTTTCAGCGAAAAACATCTCATTCGTTGCTGGATTGTAAATCACCCCAAGAATAGGTTCGTGGTTTTCGACCAGTGCGATGGAGATGGCATATTGTGGAATTTTGGAAATGAAGTTTCGTGTGCCGTCAATGGGGTCAAGAATCCAGACACGTTTTTTGTCTAACCGCTTCCGATCATCTGGCGTTTCTTCTGACAGCCATCCATCTTCTGGATATCTGGTGAGTAATCGATCTTGCAACATTCGATCGACTTCTAAGTCAGCCGTTGTGACCTGAGACAAATCGGATTTGATAGAAATCTCGAAGCCCTTTTCGGCAAGCTCCAAGGCTCGTGCTCCAGCTTCTCGAACGGCCATTTGAAGGAATGTGGAAGTCGTGTGATCGTGTGTGGTGTTAGTTGTTGATCTATCTGTTTTCATGGTCTCTCGTCATGGTGTTGTTGGCTTTCCTTTCTTTCACTATAGTCTTGAATCGAAAATGAGTCAAAGTCGTTCACATTTTCTAGGATTGTCCTAATGCCTTGAAAAAGGTAAGATTTTATATGTCGACATGCTGTTGAGATGTAGCATGCATCTTTTGATCATCTCGTGCCTGCTTCTTCTATGAATAACAGGTTTTGACTATTCATGAAACGTGGCTTTGTTTTTTTACCAGAATCTTGTCGGTGTTTGTGATAATTTTTTTTGTACATCATGACCACACCATATTCATCCATTGTGGCGTGTGATTGTGTGTTGCCATGCCCAAAATCCGTGTTTCTCTCAACCTCCCACCTCATCGGTTTTTGGCCTATTATGAAGGGGCGGTCGATGAAGTGGTGGCGAGTGCTTCGGATGGACGGAAAATACGGTTTCCCGCTCGAGTTTTGCGGCCATTCATGACTCACCATGGAGTCGTCGGGTCGTTTTTAATTACATATGATAGTAAACAGAAGTTTGTGTCCATTGAGCGTGCTCCTGTTGGGTCTGCGACCTGAGGCTGATGTCTGCTGAGGAATATACCCTTGGCGGACTCTTTCTCAGTGCATTTCTCTCATCCACCCTGTTTCCAGGAGGATCTGAAGTCGTTCTGGCCGTCTTGGTTTCACAACGAACCTATGACCCATGGATGTTGTGGGGGGTGGCTACCGCTGGTAATACGTTAGGAGGAATGACTTCTTGGGGGCTTGGATTCGTGATGAGTTGGCGTTTCCCGGTTTCCCGTTTAACGAAGGTGCGTCATCAGCAGGCTGTAGAAAGAGTGCAGCAGTGGGGCAGTCCCCTGTTGCTCCTGTCATGGGTGCCGGTGATTGGAGATCCGCTGTGTGTGGCTGCCGGGTGGTTGCGTGTGAATGGGTTGATTGCACTGCTGTTTATCGGAATTGGAAAAGCTCTTCGATACGCTGTGATTATCGCCGTGATGTAGTTGCAGGGGCAAAAATTGATGAAAGATTATGTGGATCGTTTTTGTTGGTCTGACAGCTTTTCGATAGGCATGACCGATATTATTGAAATTATTGTTGTGATAGGCAAATAAGAAAGGCTTTTATGAACGTTCCACTTCTCGATTTGAAAGCTCAATTTCAATCGATTCGCCACGAGGTGCTTGCTTCAATAGAAGACGTGTGTGACGAGCAAGGGTTTGTCCTTGGGCCACGAGTGGAGCGTCTAGAGCAAGACCTTGGGAAGTACGTCGGGACTGGTCACGCTGTGGGTGTCGCTTCTGGCAGTGATGCGTTACTCCTCTCGCTGATGGCTTTAGGCGTTACGCCCGGGGACGAAATTCTTACGGTGCCGTTTACCTTTTTTTCCACAGCAGGAGTGATTTCACGACTACAAGCCATTCCGGTATTTGTTGATATTCAAGCAGGTTCATTGAATATGGATCCTGAGCAATTGGCCGATCGTCTCACTGAGCGGACCAAAGCAATTCTTCCTGTCCATTTGTTTGGCCAATGTGCCGAAATGGAAAAAATCTCCTACCTGGCAGCTGAGCGTGGCGTGCCGGTTATCGAAGATGCGTGTCAGGCGATTGGGGCTACGCGAAATGGTGTGCGGGCTGGTGGATTGGGAACAACGGGCTGTTTCAGCTTTTTCCCCTCGAAAAACCTTGGTGGGTTTGGGGATGGCGGATTGGTGACCACCCATGATGCTAACATCGCCGATCGGTTACGAGCTCTCCGTGTTCATGGAAGTCGATCTGACTATCATCATCATACCATTGGCATGAACAGCCGGCTTGATGCCTTGCAGGCGGCCGTTCTTCAGGTCAAACTCGCCTATCTTGAGCAATGGACCGAAAAACGTCGCGCCAATGCTCAAGCCTATGAGCGTCTCTTTGGTGAGGCTGGTCTCTTAGACGTGATCACCCTGCCCGTGACTGACCCGGCCAATTATCATGTTTATAACCAATATACGATTCGAACCCCGAAACGCGATCAACTCAGCGCTTACCTGACCGAACAGGGCATTGGCAATAAAATTTATTATCCCGTCCCGCTCCATCTTCAAGAATGTTACCAAGTCTTGGGTTATCAAAAAGGGCAACTTCCAGTTTCTGAGCAGGCCGCTCAAGAGGTCCTCTCCCTTCCCATATATTCAGAACTGACAACAGAACAGATCGAATATGTTGTGCAGACCATTAAGCAGTTTTTTGTGGTTTCTTCACCTGCGTGAGAGGTTGTTCGTTCTCGACTCACCGATCCTTCTCGACTCACCGATCCTTTCGTCTGAAATACTGGGAGAAGTTACGGGTACGAGGCGTGAATGGTGCTGCTGAGTCCTCCACGGGCGGTAAATTCACCTGTGACGGTGGCAGAGATGGGATGGCAGGCTTTCACGAGGTCCTCCAGAATGCGATTCACGGCATTTTCGTAGAAAATACCAAGATTTCGATAGGCATGAATATACTCTTTGAGAGATTTTAACTCGAGACAGGATTGATCTGGAGTATAACTCAGTCGGATCATGCCGAAATCTGGTAATCCCGTTTTGGGACAAATGGCGGTGTACTCAGGAATTTCAATGGTAATTTCATAGCCTTGGTACTGATTCGGCCATGTTTCAATTGATGGTAGCTTAGTTCGTAAGCCACTTTTCGCATGTTCTGCAGTGTAACGGGCCGCGGCTTTGCGACGTGTGGATTTCATGACCTAACTCCCTGATTTAGTAGAATAACACATGTGTTGTGAGTGTAACGTCTTCGACTAAAGCCTATCAATATGATTGCCCTCTTTGTTGAGAATGTTTGTTCCCCTCCGCTATAATCCGCTCATCTAATGGCTGGCTTTTACAGGCCAGCCATTTGTTTTTCCGATTAACAATTGAAGAGTGTCTGCTCGCTGTCTTTGGCCTTGTTTGAGATGTGTGCCGTTGTGTGTTGAAGCCTGTGAGTATGAATTGTGTTTAAAGAAATTGAACCATGATTGACAGCGACGACTTTGTTCGAGCGTTACAAGATATCGGTATAGATTTTTTCACGGGAGTTCCCGATACCATTTTGGGCGGTATCATTGCGGCGCTGACTGAAGCGCGCTTGTATGTCCCTGCCGTTCGTGAAGATGAAGCGGTGGCAATGGCGGCCGGAGCCTATCTTGGGGGGAAAATTCCCGCGGTCCTCATGCAAAATTCCGGATTAGGCAATTCTCTCAATATCCTTGAATCACTCAATCTGATTTACCGAATTCCTTGTGTCCTCCTCATTTCCTGGCGTGGTTTCGAGGGGAAAGATGCTCCAGAGCATCTGGTCATGGGAGAGACCATGACGCAGTTGTTAGATACCGTCAAAGTTCCCCACCGAACGTTATCGGCTGAAACCATGGTGGATGACCTGAAATGGACGGCCACCACGTTCATGGAGCAACGAATTCCGCTTGCTTTGTTGTTGAAAAAAGGCATTGTCAAAACCGTACAGCCATGATGGAAATGTTGAAAACAGAAGGACTTAACACATGATTGGTCCTGAAGAAGGCGTGATGCAGAGCCGTGCTCAGGCTATGGGTGCGCTGTTAGAGCTGATCACTGACCAACCGTTGATTATCTGCAATGGATTTCCTTCGCGCGAAGCTCAGAAATTGCGAGACCGTGACGGCAATTTTTACATGATTGGGTCCATGGGGGCGACGGCGGGCATCGGTCTGGGATTGGCCTTGAGTCAACCAGAAAAAACAATAGTCGTCTTTGATGGAGATGGCAATGTGCTCATGAGTATGGGAACCCTTGCGACCATTGGAGCCTTGAAGCCGAAGAACTTGGTGCATGTCGTCTTTGATAATGAGGTGTATGGGACGACTGGAAATCAACCAACCTATTCCCGATTAGTCAATCTTGACAAAGTGGCAAAAGCGGCTGGGTATGTGAACGTCGAGCGAGTTCGTGAACGTGAAGACATTGTGTATGAGTTTAAAGATATGCTGGCGAGCGAAGGCCCAAGTTTTCTGTTAATTAAGGTCAATGAACAAATCGAAGATGCCGATCGAGTTGCGATTGAACCTGCTGAGATGACTCGACGGTTTAAAGCCGCCAATTCTTCTAATCCGTAACCGGTGAGGCCGACGGCGTGAATAGACAAAGTATATTCGTTTCTTTCATTTTGTACTTCCCACCCTCAACACGTTACACGTTATGAAAGTTGTACTATGATTCTCTTAAATCCTGGTCCTGTGAATGTTTCAGAAAGAGTACGACGAGCACTGCTTGAACCGGATATTTGTCATCGTGAGTCTGAATGTTCAGAGCTCTTAGCTGATATCCGACAAAAGTTGCTTCAGGCCTTTGTCCCCGGCAAGGAATCTGAGTATACAGCGATTTTGTTGACCGGTTCAGGGACTGCAGCCGTTGAAGCGGCTCTGTTATCAAGTTTACCGCAGGGTAAACGCATCATGGTGATTATCAATGGGGTGTATGGCCAACGTTTGTGGAACATGGCCTTAACGCAACGACTTGGTGGAGTGGAGATGCGCCTGGACTGGGGACAGGCTCCTGATTTTGATAAGATCAAGTTGGCGCTTCGGCAACATCGAGAAATTCATACCGTGGCCATGGTTCACCATGAAACCACACTCGGTTTCATGAACCCGGTTGAGAAAGTTGCGGAAGTCGTTGATGGGCTCAATCGTGTATTTCTCGTCGATTCCGTTAGCGGACTCGGAGGTGAAGCATTGGATATTGCGACCCCGCATATATATATGGTGGCGAGTGCTTCTCAGAAATGTATCCAAGGATTTCCTGGTTTAGCGTTTGTTATTATTCGCAAGGGATTCATGGAAAAGAGCGTCAAGACCTATCCTAAGCGTAGTTGGTACCTGAATCTAGCTAATTATTACGAGGAACAGGAGCGAGGAAGTATTCCCTTTACGCCAGCCGTACAAGTCTATTATGCATTTCGGGAAGCCCTCAACGAGTTACTGGAAGAAGGTGTCACGAAGCGTTGTGCACGATTTCGAGGGTATGCAACGACTATTCGAAAGAGAATGTCATCGCTTGGTATTAAGGCCGTTCTCGAACCGGAACATCAGTCGAATACCTTAACAGCTTTTTATCTTCCAGAACAGATGTCGTATGAGTGGCTGCATGATCAGTTGAAGCAGGAGGGGTATGTCATATATGCGGGGCAGGGGCATATGGAATCCAAGATTTTTCGAGTGGCCAACATTGGCGCCCTCACAGACAAAGATATTTCAGGATTTCTTGATGCCTTTGAACAGATTATCAAGAAACGTGGCGAACCCGGATGAAGGCTGTCATTTTAGCGGCTGGGGTTGGCAAGCGATTGGGTGTTGTCGCTGAAGGGCGTCCCAAGTGTCTTGTCCAAGTTGGCGGCCAATCGCTCCTGTCACGACATTTGGAGCAACTTTCAAGTCTTGGTATTCAGACCGTCGTGCTTGTTGTTGGATATCAGCAACATCTGATTCGGGAGGCCGTGGCTTCGTCGTCGTTTCCTGGTATTGTTCAGTTTGTGACGAACGATCAATACATCCGAGGAAGTATTACTTCATTGTGGGAAGCGCGAAAGGAAGTTGATGACGATGTCATTATTATGGATGCGGATGTGTTGTATCATCCGGACATTCTTCGTCGTCTCGTCGAGTCCAGGTTCCCGAATGCACTGCTCGTTGATGAATCCGTGTCACAAGAAACAGAAGAATGTATGGTAGCGATTCAGGATGAGCGAGTGACGAGTCTCAGTAAAACGCTTCCCGCACGGTATGATTTCACCGGAGAAGGCGTGGGATTTTTAAAGGTGGCCAAATCGGATAGCGCCGTTCTTTTCCAATCGGTGCTAGAACCTATCGAAGCTGGGCATCTCGATATGGAATATGAAGATGCACTCAAAGGATTTTTTGAGAAGGTGAACGTCGGATATGAGCGGATTGGTGGATTGCCCTGGATCGAAATTGATTTTCCTGAAGATGTGCAGAGAGCCGAACGTGACATTCTCCCGATGTTGTCATGTCATGGGAAGGAAGTTGTCTAGAATCGAAACGTGATTATGCTTGATGATGGTGCGTGTACACCCTCGTTCTCGATAATAATGAAGTTCATCGTATAGGGCCCAACCCTCAAACTTTGTGTCATCATGGATGGAACATTACCTAAACCTGTTACGAGTGTTATCGATACAGCCATTCTTCTGGCTTCTTCCGGCGTCTTTACGTTAGGCACGAACCAGGGAGAACGTGGAACTGGCATCTTAACGAAGGTCAGTGGGTTGACCTTGTTTCAGCGGGCGGTCTTGACGCTGCAGCGGGCTGGAATTTCGCAAATTTGGGTGTTAGCCGGTCAAGAAGAAAAAACGTTGCGAGCGATGATCCAGGGGGATGACCGTATTGAAGCGGCCATTCGTTGGTTGCCTGTTCGAGAGTTTCCCCCGACGGATCCTCAAACTTGGGAAGCCTTGTCAGGTGAAGTCAAAGGTTCCTGTTTGATTATCGGTTGTCATGTCGTGTTCTCGTCTTCATTGATTCAATCGTTACGAATGGTTGGTTCAGATGGTCGTGTCTTGGTTGTTGTGGGCCAGTCAGAAGAAAGCCGGCACACGGGCAATCCTGGGGTCGTCTTCCAAGAAGATGTTGAGCCGAGTACGTTGGGGACGACTGTCGTCTTTCATGACCATAGTGACGTTATCCCTGCGCAATCAACCTCACCTTCCTTGCCTGCATCGTTTATTGCTGAAGATCTCGTCGTGTTGCCGTCACGCTTGTTGGGAGTGTCTGGCGTATTACAAGCCGGTGGAGGCAACCCGATCCGTTTAGCGTTAGAGCAAGCCGCGATCGAGGGTATCATTCAGCCCATTCCCAGTTCGACAACTCAATTTAAGGATATTCGAGGGCCCAATGGGCTTCAGTTAGCTGAACGCAGTTTGTATCAGTCCCTTCAGTCTTTGAAGGGAGGGATGGACGGTATCGTTGATCGATATGTGAATCGGAAATTATCAGGCATTTTCACGCACGTGTTTTTAAAATTTGGCGTGTCGCCAAACATGATTACCATGGCATCAATGGTCATTGGACTTATGGCGGCTGGGTTTTTTGCGTTGGGCTCCTATCAATTCGGTATTATTGGCGCGTTACTCTTTCAATTATCCGTCGTGATTGATTGTTGTGATGGAGAGGTGGCACGATTAACATTTTCTGAGTCACGCTTTGGTCAAGAATTAGATATTTGGGCTGATAATGTCGTCCATATGTCGATCTTTGCGGGGATTGCTTCTGGAGCCTATCTACACGGGTCGTGGGAAGGTATGAATTTGCCGCTGATTCTTGGAACCTGTGCGGTTGTTGCCAATATGATTTCACTTTGGCTTGTGAATCGAGCACGCTTTCTTCGCTCCCGTCCTCGTGAATTGCGTCGTCTGGGTGAAGCCACTCGAACGCGGATGGAGTTTATGCTTGGCAATGTGACCAATCGAGATTTTTCCGTTGTTGTGCTGCTGTTTGCCTGTATGGATATCCTTGGTTGGTTTCTGTGGATTGCGGCAATCGGTTCATGGGTTTTTATCGCCTCAATGGGGTGGATTCTCCGCCATTCCCTTCTCTCTCGTGCTTAAGCTCATTTTCCTGGTCTTTGGCTCTTTGGCCTTGGCTGGGATTGTCTGGCACATCGGCCCAACTTCCATCATGAATACGGCCTCTCAATTAGGGCCCGTGGCGCTTGGGGTTATTCTTTTTCCCATGCTGCTGGTGTATACCCTGGAGGCACTTGGGTGGCGTCTGACTCTTGGTTCTCATGCCCAACGAATCGGGTTTGCTCAGTTGTTTGCAATCCGAATGGCGGGAGAGTCTGTCAACGTCACCACTCCGGCTGCCTATGTCGGAGGCGAGCCGCTCAAGGCCTATCTTCTCAAGCCCTATGGCGTCCCATTGGTCGAAGGGTTGGCTTCTGTGATTACGGCTAAAACGACCATGACCATTGCGCAGGTCTTATTTATTCTACTGGGAATAGGTCTGTCATTTTGGATTCTCGGTGCATCTGACCATTATCTGACCGCGGCGTTAATCAGTGTTGGATTATTGGCGTTTGGGATGCTGTTGTTTGTGATGGTTCAGCGATATGGGTTGGCCATGGGTTGTCTGCGCGTATTACAGGCATGCCGAATCCGATTGAAGTTTCTGGAAGAACGGAAAGCCTCACTTGAAGAACTAGATTCTACGATCAGAACGTTTTACACACAGCACCGGCGAACCTTTTATGTGGCCTTGCTCACATTTTTCTTTGCCTGGATATTGGAGACGCTAGAAGTCTATGCCATTTTGTACTATTTAGATGTTCATGTGGATATGCTGACCTCGCTATCGATTGCGGCCTTAACCGTGTTTATTAAAGGAAGTACATTTTTTATTCCTGGCAGTTTAGGTGCGCAAGAAGGCGGATATGTGTTACTTCTGCTGGCGTATGGGTATCCTGATGTGACTGGCATTACCTTCGCGCTCATTCGTCGTCTTCGGGAAATACTCTGGATTCTTGTGGGGTTAGTGTGTCTGCTGATGCTCAAAGGACGTGAGCCGCTTCATCCCCACGGAGTCGTGGCTTCGAAGAGATGATTGGGTTCCAGTTGGTCGTTTCGACTATGAGAAGACTGGTGTTGAGAGTTGATTGATGTGTCGAATGCTGGCAAAATCATGACATATTATCATCTTACTGATAAATGTGAGTTAAAGGAGACAGAGTCGTGGATATTGTGATTGGGTCAAATGTGTTGAGAAATACAACTGGCGTGGTGACCGCGCATGGGCAGCAACAATTATGTCTAGAGATTCATGAAGACAATAGTCAAATATTTCTTACCATGGATATGTACATGCCTACAGGGACTCAGGTAGCCAAACTTGAGCGCAATGTGTGGATATCCAATGATGGAGAGCGATTTGAACTCACGGCTGAACCGCAGAGTCTGAAAATTGTCGATAATACCTTAAAAAATGTAGTAATTGAGCTTAAAGCTGAAGAAGACACACGTCTCACGGTGGGGCAGGCAAAGTTTTATACATCAAAAGGCACCTTGTCTGAAGTGAGTCCAGAGTGGTGGCGCGTCGGTAATAAATTAGAGCTTAATGGAATAGACATGGATCTCGAAGGCGGGGACATCACTATGCCCGAATAATGTCTCATTTTCTTATTAATCTACTTCATTCATCTTTCCTTCCTAAATTCCCCAGACTGCACTGTTTAGCCTTTAGCCTTAGGCGATGATTACGACAATCGTATTCGCGTCACTCGTGCTAGGGTGTGGATTTTTACAGTTCCTCTAAACATTTTCCGAAAAAATACGAACGGCGTAGGTTTCGTTCAAATCTATAAACTGAGGATAGCCATGGATTGCTCCAGAAACAATGTAAATGGCTTTGTCGTGGCTGGGGTCATAAGTCTTGTTGGTCTCATGTTCGTGTGCCGTTCGCTTGTCTTGGTGGATGCGGTGATGGCGAACGAATCTTTGAATCGAAATGAAAAAATTGTCTATCGCAGTATGGGAGGCAAGGCCAATATTGATGTCGGACTGGCTAGCTGGCTGAGCCAGGGTCGTTCCAACTTCAGCCACGATGCCTCAACGTTGAGTTCGTTGTTGGGAAATCCTACTTCAGCATTGGATTATAAAGACATGTGGAGCAATATTGTGGAGTTGAACGCTCAACTCGTTCATAAAAAAGGATTTTCGCTTAAGGGACAAATCGGGTATGGGGCCATCACTGACGGGACGTTAATCGATGACGATTTTGTGAGTGCGAGCGGTGCCACATTCTATGGAACATCGGTGAATGGCCCACACCGCATATCACGTACAGAAAGTGACGTCAGTGACAGCTATGTCTTCTACCTGAACGGCGATGTTGGGCTCCTGTTTTATCGTTTTGCGGGCAACAAAGGCTTACTGAACGCGGTTTTGGGGTTTCAATATTGGCGGGAAAAGTATGTGGCTCGGAGCGTCAGGCAGCTTGAATGTACGTCGGTTGGAACATTTTGTCGTGCGGCTGGAACGGAATCATTTGTGGGAACGAAGGCCATTACGAACACCGTTCTATGGACGTCATTACGGGTCGGTGGCGAAGGAGCAATAACATTTTGGGATCGTCTGACGCTCGAAGGGGAGGCGATTGCACTCCCGCTTGCCTGGCTGAAGAACGAAGATATTCATCATTTACGAACGGATCTCCGAGGCAGTCCAAGTTTTAAGATGAGTGGTCTCGGATATGGTTTTAACTTAGAAGGCGGGGTGAGATTGCGGATATTCGATCAATTCTTCATTCATGGCGGCTATCGTTACTGGTGGCTCACCGTTCAAGATGGTGATTGGGAAAACTTTCCGGCTTCAGGCGGAGGCTCTACCGCCAATCTCAATGAATTCCGTACCTTCCGACATGGCGCCACGTTTGGCATCAGCTATCGGTTTTAGGCCCCGACGTTAATCATGTTTTGACCACCATGTACCTCCGTCTATTTTTCTCTAGACCATACTTCGTCTAACTAGGACTTCACATGGAATATTCAGGAGTTATTGTCAAATCTAGTGCACGAAACGTTGCTCACGCGGCGACTGAGTTTGGGCTTGTGTCTTCCATGCCATCAGTAAATTGAATACCTGCGATGACTTTGGGTAACTCTCTAAATCCTCGCAACCGTCGCCAAGTTT